>CALBBA010000219.1 GCA_937926755.1 uncultured Collinsella sp. | reverse complement strand
GCACGTCGACCGCACGCAGCAACAGATTTTCGCTGTAGCCGCTCGCGCTGCCGGCGAGCGTCTTCATGGAGCAGGGCGCCACGATCATGCCGTCGACCGGATAGGTACCGCTTGCGATGGCGGCGCCGATGTTCTTGTTGTCGTAGACCACATCGGCGTGCGCGGCAAACTCGTCGAGTGTCATGCCAAGCTCCTGCTCGATGGTGATCTCTCCCCCGCGCGTGACGACAAGCGCCGACTCAGCACCGGCCCGGCGCAGGCATTTGAGGCACTCAAGGCCCAGCGCTGCACCGCTGGCACCAGAAACGCCAACGACAATGCGACGAGGACGGACAGAAGACTCAGGCATGACGGCTCCTTAACTACTTGGTAGGGCTACTTACTAGAAAGCAATCTCCTTGGCCCACTTGTCCTGGTCGATCTCCATGAACTGCGAGCGGATGAAGTTCTTCTTGAGGTTGAACGGGACCGTGCAGTCGAAGATGGCCTTGCAGGCGATACCGTGCTCGCGGATGCTCGGGTCAAACGCCGGGTCGTTGGACGGGTCGAGCACGTGGCAGTGGCAGCCGGGGATGGTGATGAGGTCCACGTCGGCCTGGAAGCGCGTGGTCATGGCCCACATCACGTCGCTCATGTCGAAGATGTCGACATCCTCGTCGACCAGGATCACATGCTTGAGCTCGGAGAATGCCGAGAAGGCGAGCATGGCGGCGTTGCGCTGACGGCCCTCGTCATTTTTGCTCGACTTCGTGAACTGCATTAGGGCAACGACCTTGCCGCCGCCGCAGGGAGCAGCGTGGACGTTGAGCAGGCGGCCCGGGATAGCGGTCTCGACCATCTTGTAGATGGAAGCCTCGGTGGGGATGCCGGCCATGGACACGTGCTCGTGCGAAGGGCCAATGCAGCTCTCCATGATGGGGTTGGTGCGCGTGGTGACGGCGGTGATCTTGATCACCGGGCAGACCTTGGCACCACCGGTGTAGCCGGGGAACTCGGGCATGGCGTAGCCATGACCGTTGACATCCTCGTTGATGACCTCGTCGTGCATGAGATAGCCCTCGAGCACGTACTCGGCATTAGCGATGCACTTCTGCGGAACGGTGACGCAGTCGGCAAGCTCGACGGCATGGCCGCGCAGGGCGCCGGCGATCTGCAGCTCGTTGAAGCCGAGCGGCGTGGTGGGAGCCTCGAAGCCGCAGCACATGTACACGGCGGGGTCCAGGCCGATGGAGATGGAGATGGGCATATCCTCGCCGCGCTGGCAGTACTCGTCAAAGAACGCGCCCAGGTGACGGCTGCCCGGAGTGATCCACATGGCGAGCTTGTCCTTGTCGACACAGGAGAAGCGGTGGATGGTCACGTCGGACTGGGAGCCGTCGGGGCTCGTGCCGTAGGCGAGGCCCATGGTGATGTAGGGACCGCCGTCGACGGGCGTGTTGGTGGGAGCGGGAACGATCTTGCGCAGGTCAAAGCCCTCGTCGGTCGCCTTGTACACAACCTCCTGGCAGTCGATGTGCGCGCCCTCGGCGATCTGCTTGGGCGCGATCAGGCTCTCGAAGCGCTTGCCGATCTCGAGACCCAGGTGCTCCTCGTCCAGGTCGAGCAGGGCGGCAACGCGCTTGCGGCTGGCAAGCATTCCGATGCAGACCTTGGCATCGTCAAAACCCTTGACGTTGTTGAAGACCATCGCAGGACCCTCTTTGGTCGGACGCATAACGGTGCCGCCGGCACCGACGTGGCGATAGACGCCCGAGACCTCGGCGTCCGGGTCGACCTGGGTGTCGGTCTCGAGCAGCTGGCCCGGCATCTCACGCAAAAAGTCGAGCGCGGAGCGCAGGTCGTGGATCTGGGAAGCATCGGTAGTGGACATAGCGTGCTCCTTTCGGGAGAGTGTCCGGCGGCGGGAGTGCCGCCGGCTTGGGAACGTAATGGGGCCGCAGCGCTCATAGATGGGGCGCTCGGGCACTCGCAGTTCAAGCACTCGGCTAATTACAGCCAAGCACTCGACTGCTTACATCAGGCCAAAGAGGTGGAACCAGGCGGCCTCGACCAGCACGACGATAAAGACGACCGCGGTGAGGGGAATGCCCATGCGCATGGCTTCTTTGGAGGTGTAGCCGCCGGCGTCCTTGCCCTCGCCGATAAGGATCGGCAGGTTATGGAACGGCAGGATGTAGTGGATGTTGATGGACGTGAAGACGATGAGTGCCACGGCGAGCGGGCTCACGCTGGAGCCGGCCGCGAAGCTGATGAACGCCGGCACGCACACGCCGAGTACGGCCATGACCGAGCCCATGAAC
>CALBBA010000218.1 GCA_937926755.1 uncultured Collinsella sp. | reverse complement strand
TCCGTACATGTACGGATGAATATGGGAGGTGTTCGGATGAAGTTGATATTCAAGGCGCCACTAAATAGCTAAATGCCGAACCGCTGCTCGAGGCGGCGCACATGGCGGCAGGGTATAATTTGATTGCCATAGATAGTAATTTGGAGGTGCCCCATGAATGCCCCCAACGCGCTCCAAAACATCCGCTCAAAACACCCCGTTGCAATGTGGTTCTCTATCTCTTTGTCGGCTGGGCATTGCTGGTTGTCATCACCCATGCCATAGCTTTTGGAGCAGAACTGCTGATAGCCAGCTCGGACCAGCCCGTCGTCAAATGGGAGACGACCGATGAGTGCACCGACGGAACCCGAACCGTCTACTACAACAGCCCGTCCCTCTATCAAGAGTTCAAGGTCAAGATAAAGGACTTCAAGATTGTCGATGCCGAGCTAGGCGTTTATTTGGCAATCGGAGCAACCATTAACGCCGAGCAAGTCGAGTACACGGACAGCCATGCGACGTATCGTATCGACCTCAGCATCCTAGGCCGACCGTCACGCACTTGTCTGCTCGAATGCGATGTACACGGCACCACACTACACATGTCCGAAATACAGATGCGCCCGGGCAAAGAGATCTCTTCTTGAGCAGCATACCCGCCCGCACGGTTACTCCACCGGTTTGAAGATGGTGGCCTGGCCGAAGACGTTGCGGATGAGGGCTTTGGCCTCGTCCTCGGTCTGCGGAATGCTCGGGGCTGCACCCTGGTGGCCGAAGGGGCTGCCGGCGCCGGGGTTGGACTCCCAAGGGGCAGCGGGGGCGTCCTCCTCTTTGGGGGCAGTTGCAGCGGGCTTGGGCGCGGGCGTCGCACCCGGCACGTCGAACGGAGGAAGATCGTCCCCGCTCGCATCGCCGGCAAAGCCGCCGACCATGGCGTCGTCGTAGGGCACCTGCTCGGATTCCCACGGCGCGGACTGCGCGACAGGCTGAGCCTTGGGGGCAGCCGAGCGCTCGGGCGCACGAGGTGCGGGCTCGGTCGGGAGCTTACCCGTGGCAGGAGCGCCGGCGGGGTTGTCGGAGCGTAGCCAGGGGGCTTTGCCCAGGTCAGACGACTTGGGCGCGGGCGAGACGGGCTTGGGCGCGGGTGTCGGAGCAGCCGGTTTGGGCGCCGCGGGCTTAGGCGCCGACGGGGTCGATGCCGCCACCGGTGCCGCTTGCTGCTGCGACGCGCTGGCGCTCGAGGATACAGGGGCCGCCGAGGACACGGGTTGCGGGTCCGCAGATGCCGCAGCCCGTGCAGATGGAGAATGCTCCTCATGTTGAGGAGCCGGCGTGCCACCCCCATCCAGGACATAGTCGACGGTGCGACGACCGAAAACCGCGCAGACCGTCGGCAGGACCACCGACTGCGTATCGGCGCGACCGAGCATCTTAATGGCAAAAGTCGAACCCGCGGGGAACGAGACCGTGAGCTTGGAGCCGTCGTCGGCCGTGGCGCGAGCGTTGAGCAAAAGCCCTGCGTAGGAGGCCTGACGAGCCTTGACGCGCTCGACGACCTCGGCCCATTTGCGCTGGAGCTCGCCGGCGTCCTCCCACAGGACGATGCCGTCTACGAAGCGGACTGCG
>CALBBA010000217.1 GCA_937926755.1 uncultured Collinsella sp. | reverse complement strand
GGCGCAGCTCGCATCGTCCGGAGGCAGAATGCCCGTCAACACCTGACACTCGGTCTCGTTTGGGCACACCAGGTCCACCGCGGGCCACGCCCCAGCCGGCAAATCGCAGGCGGGAGCCGGGTTAAAGACCGTATAGAACCCCAGCCCGTGAGCGCAGGCGAGCGCCGCGGCCGTCGCCATCAGGTCGCACTCGCCCTGGGCGATAAAGACGCCGCCGGCCGCCGGGGCGAGGTCGCAGACGTCCGCGCCGAGCTCATCGGCCACCAGATAACGCAGGGCACCGGCAACATCCTCGCCCGTAAGTGCATGGTTGGCGCCCGGCGACAGTACGATACGATTGTCGCCCTCGCAACGAATGATGGTCGCCGTGCCGGTCTCCACGTCGTCGCGACGCGCCACGAACTCAACGCCCACGCCGGCATTCTGGAGTCCCGCCACGAGCGCCTCGCCAAACGCATCGCGTCCGACAGCACCAATCATGCATGTGCGCGCGCCCATACGCGCAGCGGCCACAGCTTGGTTGGCGCCCTTGCCACCGGCGTTGGTGATAAACCCGCTGCCGCCGACGGTCTCGCCCGCGCGCGGCATGTGCTCGCACGCCACCGAAAGGTCCATGTTCATGCTGCCGAACACCGCAACGATGCCGCGATCTGCCATGGAAACCTCCTCATCTGCGGGCCTTATGCCCACCGCAGCCGTCGATCGTGCACTCTCGCACCCCCTATAACTTTAGTTCACTTTGATGTGGACGCGCGCTTGAGCTTGCGCCAGCAGCAAGCATTCACAGGAGCAGGCAGCTACAATGAAGGCGTGCTGATTATTCTCGTCATTGGATGATGTTTTATGGAACAACTCTCGCAATCGGGCTCGCGCGGTCGACGCCGCACGGGCAACGAGCCGGCGCCGCACGAACGCGTGAAGGGCGAACGACGTGCCAACGAACCGCGACGCACCGTGAGCCCCCATCGTGCTTCTGCCAACACCGCGGGCCGCGCCAACACTCCCGCCGCGGAGCAGACGCCTGCTCGCCCCAAGTCCCGCTACATCCCTGCCCTTGACGGCCTGCGCACGCTTGCCGTCGTCGCGGTGGTGCTCTATCACCTCAACCTCACGTGGGCGCAGGGCGGTCTGCTCGGTGTCACGATTTTCTTTGTGCTTTCGGGCTATCTGATCACGCGCCTGCTGCTCAACGAAGTCGCTAAGACCGGACGCATCGACCTCAAGAGCTTCTGGATTCGCCGCATCCGTCGCCTGGTCCCCGCCGTGGTGACCGTCGTGGTGGTGACCTGCGCGCTGTGCACCATCTTTAACCACGTGATGCTCACCAAGATGCGCCCCGACATCCTGCCGTCGCTGCTGTTCTTCAACAACTGGTGGCAGATTGCCCAAAACGTCTCGTACTTCAATGCTCTGGGCGACCCCTCGCCACTCACGCACTTTTGGTCGCTTGCCATCGAGGAACAGTTCTACCTGATTTGGCCGCCACTGCTGTTTGCCATGGTATCCATGCATGTGAGCAAGCCCAACACGCGCCGCGTGGTTCTGGGCCTAGCTGCTGTCTCCGCCATCGCCATGATGGTGCTCTATAACCCTGCCGCCGACCCCAGCCGCGTGTACTACGGCACCGACACCCGTGTGTTCTCGCTGCTGCTGGGTGCCTGGATGGCCTTTATCCCCGATCGCGACCTGGCGCCGGTGCGTCTCGCTCGTCGTTTGGGGCTCAATCGCCTAGCTGGCGCCGCCAAGCACGGCAAGAACGCCGAGGGCAAGCCTGGCGAGAAGGCCGACGAAGCAGCCGAGACCGCCCCGGCACAGCCGAGCGCCCTCGTGCGTTTTTGGTCCTCGCCCGCATCCATCGATGTGTTGGGCGTCGTGGGTCTGGTTGGCCTTGCCGCCATGGTCGCGCTCACCAACGGCTACACTGCCTTCCAGTATCGCGGAGGCACACTGCTGTGCTCGATCCTCACGCTCATGGTCATCGCGGCCTGCGTGCAGCCCCAGGGAATGGTTGCCCGCGCGCTGTCCGCCGAGCCGCTCGTGTGGGTTGGCAAGCGCTCGTACAGCATCTACCTGTGGCACTATCCCCTGCTGTTGCTCATGAACCCGGTCGCCAACATCAACGATACACCGTGGTGGCAGTACATTTTGCAGGTGCTGTTGGTGGTCGCCGTGGCCGAATGCTCATATCGCTTTATCGAGACGCCGTTTAGGAAGGGCGCCTTCGGCCGCACCGTATCCGAGTTCCGCGATGGCACCACCACGCCCGCCAACTGGGTGCGCGCGCACGTCCCTGCCTGCGCAGCCTGCGCTGTCGTGTTGGTCGTTGCACTGGGCGGCCTGATCTTTGTGCCCGAGACGTCTGCGCTGAGCGGCGAGGGCGCCGAGGTTCTGAACAAGGAAGCCAAGAACACCGCGCCCACCGACCAGCAGGCGGCCGACGACACCGACAAGGACAACGACGGCTTCCCCGATGGCTCCTACGATCTGCTTATGATCGGCGACTCCGTGTCGCTGCGTGCCGTAGACACCTTTGACGGCGTGTTCCCGCACAGCCATATCGATGCCGAAAAGGGCCGCCAGTTTGATGCGGGGCGCGCGACATTTGAGGGCTATATCCAGCAGAACCTTGCCGGCAAGATCGTGGTCTTTGCCCTGGGCACCAACGGCTTGGTAACCGACGACCAGATCGACGCCATCATGGCCGATGCAGGAGATAAGCGTATTGTGGTGTTTGTGAACACGCGCAGCCCGCAGCCGTGGGTTGGCTCTACCAACCAGGCCATCGCCAACGCCGCTACGCGCTACAAGAACGTGCGCGTTATCGATTGGTACGGATACAGTGCCAACCGCAACGACCTGTTCGATGGCGATGGCACGCACCTATCGACCACTGGCGTGACTGAGTACCTCAACTTGATCCACGATGCCGTCAAGAAGGACCTGCCCGTACACCCCGAGGATCACGTCAACGATCCGCAGCCGGCAGCCGTCAAGTCTGCCACCGACGCACTCGTCAATGCGCTCGCTCTCAAACCGCACAAGCTGGGCACCGACAAGTAACCTGCAGCGCAAACTTCCCACATCCGGAGGGGGTGTCTGCCACGGCAGACACCCCCTCCGGCAGTTAGGGACGTTCCTTATGTGCCGGTACCTAGGGACACTCCTGGCGCAGCCAATGAAGACCTCTACGGATGAATTCCAGGCCGCTCCGTCGCTCCAGACATCGTTTCCGCGCCTCGCGCCTGCCCCAAACAATCAAAACAAGCCCTTTTCGCCGCACCCTCAAAGGTCTGTGGGCAAAAAAGGGCAAATATGAGTACTGTTACCATTTTAGTAGCAGGCAAAACCACCCAAAATGACGTCCGAGCGAACCCTACAACCCCCTAAAGCAGCCAACCTGACTGGTTTAAGGCGTATTGGAGCCAATTTTAATGAACATACTATAGGTTATGTTTATTATCTTCTTGAATGTAAATGCTATTCACTTAGCAACAGTACTCATATTTGGCATTTTTTGCCCACTGCCATATAACTAACACCCTATAGCAGACAAAAACAGGCCGCAGCCCATCGCTGCGGCCTGTTTGGAGTCCAAAAGAGGCGCTAAGCGCTGTAACCCATCGCCTGCAGAACAAACATGACGACCGTGAGCACCGTAATCACACCGATAGTCGCCCAAGTGAGCACGTTCCACACGCGGCCGTTGCGGTTGGCGCCCATAATGTGACGGTCGGCGGCGATAACCACTTGGAACACCAGAACCACGGGCAGTAGCACGCCATTGATGACCTGCGAGGTCATCATAATCTGGAACAGATCGACACCGGGCATAAGCACCAGCACGGCAGAGATACCGATGATGGCCGTAATGATGCCGCGATAGACCGGGGCCTCGTCCCAGCTGCGGTCGGCACCGCGCTCCCAGCCAAATGCCTCGCAGATAGCGCTCGACGTAACGCCCGGCAGCACGCAGGCAGCCAAGAAGCTCGCCGCGACCAGGCCCGAGGCAAACAACACCGTGGACCACTGACCCGCAATAGGCTCCAGTGCGCGGGCGGCATCGGCAGCGTCGCTAATCTGAATGCCCGTGGGGAACAGTACCGTACCGGTCGTTATGATAATAAAGCCAGCAATGACATCGGCGGCGATCGAGCCGCTCACGGTGTCGATGCGCTGCAGCACGATATCGTCCTCGCCCGCGTTCTTATCGACCACGTTGTTCTGCGCCAAGAAAATCATCCACGGCGCGATGGTGGTACCGATCGTTGCAACCACGAGCGACACGTAGCTGGGGTCATTTTGAATGTTGGGCACGACCAGGTCGACCGCGACCTCACCCCAGTTGGGGCCAGCCATAAACGCGGCGACAATGTAGGTCACGAACACGCAGCTCACCAGCAGCAGAATCTTCTCGATGCGCTGGAAACTACCCGACATGGTAAGCATCCACACCAGCAGCGCCACCAACGGCACCGAGATGCTCGCCGGCACGCCAAAGAGAGCAAGGCCGCTGGCGATACCCGCAAACTCCGAAATGGTCACGGCTGTGTTGGCGATCAACAGCGCCGCCATAGCAAGCACACTCTTGCGCACGCCAAAGCGCTCGCGAATGAGCGATGCCAGGCCCTTGCCCGTGACGCAGCCGCAGCGCGCCGCGGTCTCCTGCGTCACGATGAGCAGCACAGTCATGACGGGAAGCATCCAGAGCATCTTGTAGCCATAGCTGGCGCCCGCGCTGGAATACGTTGCAATGCCGCCGGCGTCATTGCCCGAAAGCGCCGCCAGCAGACCGGGACCCATAGCGCCAAAGATGGCCGCGATGGTCAACTTTTGCTTGGTGCCCGACTTTTGCTTGGTATTTTGCACGCGACCACCTAACCAATGACCGACATGGCGAGCAGCACCGCAGCGGCGCAGTACGCTACGCACGAGATCATGACGGCAATAACGTTCATGGCGGTGCCCGACGTGTTGAGGTCATGCTCGTCACGCCAGAACAGCACCATCAGGTAAATCACGGCGCTCATGTTGCCAACCAGGCAAATGATGGCAGCGATATTAAAGCACCCGGTAAAGAGTTGCTCCTCAAACATGGGCGCATCGGGGAACGCAGCGGTGCGCACCAGCTGGGCGCACAGGTAGGTCACGAGTGACAGAATCAGGCCCATGCCCGTGCTCTGGAAGAAGAACCCCAGATACGGCTTGGGCTCGTCGTCGTGACCGTCATACTCCAGAAAGTAGTTCTTGACGAACGACACCATGCGCGAGGCCGCCAGCAGCACGAGCGGCATGGCGCACATGGGGAACACCACCAGATGCGCGGAGCCGAGCGCCGTCCCCAGCACCGTTGCCATGATGCACGAGGCAATGCCCCACACGACAACCCAGTACTGGCGATGCGCAAACCAGCTGAGCACGTTCGTCGAGTCGTCCGACGCGCTATCGCCCGAGCCGACACCGGCGATCTGCAGGTCCTCCTGATGCTCCTCGGCAATAACGTCCATGGCGTCGTCGAAGGTTACGATACCCAGGATATGACGGTTCTCGTCGCAGACAGGGATGGCAACCAGGTCGTACTTGGTCATCTCGTCCGTCACGTCTTCCTGGTCCTCGTCGGGCGACACATAGACCAGGTCGCGATAGGCCAGCTGACCCAGCGTGGCGTCGCGGTCGGCTACGATCAGCGTGCGCAGCGAAAGCACGCCGGTCAGCATGCCGCTCGGATCCTCGGTATAGACGTAGTAGACGCTTTCGAAGTCCTCGTCGAGCTCGCGAATCGCCTCGATGGCGTCACCGACCGTTGCCGTGGCGGGCAGGGAGACAAACTCCGAGGTCATGATGCGGCCGGCGGTGTTGTCCTCATACCCCAGCAGGTTACGAATCGCCTTCTCCTCCTTGACGCCCATCAGGCGCAGGAGCTTCTCGGCCTTCTCGTAATCGAGCTCGTCGATCAGGTCGGCTGCATCGTCCGGGTCCATCATGGCCAGCATCGACGATGCGTCCGTGTCGGACAGGCCCTCGAGCATCTCGGTCATAAGCTCGTCGTCATCGAACTCCGAGATGGCCTCGGCGGCCTGTGCCGTATCGAGCTGCGCGAACACCTGTGCGCGCAGGCGCGGATCGAGCTGCTCGATGATGTCGGCGATGTCGGCAGGATGCAGCTCGCCAAGCGTCTTGTGCGACACCGAGAGCTGGATGTTCTTAGTCGAGCGATCGAGCAGGTCCATGTAAGACCAGGCGATAATGTCCTCGCTGAGCGGCTTGCCCAAGTGCTTCATAAAGCCCTCGACGACATGCTCGAGCGTGGGGCTGATGGCGCGTAGCAGACCGCGAGCACCGACCTCGGCGCCCAGCAGGCGCAGCTGATTCTCGCCCGACATAGAGAACTTGATGTCGTTTACGCGCACGACCTTCATGCCCTGCGTGTCGACAATCTGCTTGTTGAGCACGTCGCGGGCAAGCAAGAGTTCGGTCGGCTGCAGGTACGAAAAACGGATTTCGGTGGCCGACGTCTTAAGGTGTACACCCGTCTCGTCGATACGGTCGACCCATTTGCGCCAGCTGATCATAAACGGCGTCTTGCCGGGACCACGGAACGCGAGCGACGTCACGTGCGGAAAAACTTCTCCGGTTGCAATGCCAAAATCGTTAACCACGCCGAGCTTTTCGCCGTCGACGTCCAAGACCGGCAATTTGAGCATCTCACTCAGATAATTCAATGGTGCTCCCCATCATTATTCCTGCGGACCGCGCGACCATGCCGGCACGCAATCCGTGGACTTTTAGATATGTATACGCATGCGCGGGCGGCACGCCGCTCGGCGCTCACACCCCGTGCACGCGCAGAAAGCACCTGCATGGGGTCATCGACTGTATGGTCGAGGTTTGGATTTCACCTGTAACCTTTCTCTTGACCCTCATTAACCGCAGTAACTATAGCATCAGCATCGCGCTGCGGCACCGAATTTATGCGCTGCACATTGCAGGCATACCAAACGCTGACGCATCCGTGACATAGAGCCGGATGAGCGCGGTGGGACAAAGCGATTAAGACCGTCCTAAACGACCAGTCGTTTAGGGACGTCCCCGATGGCTACTCTGTGGCGTCGTCGTCCTCGGGGAGTTGGGGGAACACGGCGTTTTTGGGCATGGAGACCTTGGTGAGCGAGGTGAGCTTTTTGCTCAACGCCGTGTCCGTCTTGACCAGGTCGCTGAGCGTCACGATCTTGTAGCCGTCGGCGACAAGGCCATCGATAATCTGCGGCAGCGCCTCGAGCGTCTGCTCGGCGCACTCATCGCTATCGGTGAGCAGCACAATATTGCCCGGCGTCATCGAGTCGAGCACGGTCGATACTTGCTCGTCGGCGCCGTTGAGCAGCCAGTCGCCCGAATCGATATTCCACGAAACCACGGCGGACACCAGGTCCATCGAGTCAATCCAGTTTTGCTCGTCAAACGCGGCGTAGGGGGCGCGCAGCAGCATCGTCTCGACGCCGGTCGCCGACTTAATCGCCTCGGTGCCCTTTGTGATCTGCCTGCGCACCGTCTCGCGTTCCTCGCCCTTGAGCGAATCATCGCTGTAGCTGTTGGAGCCGACCTCGCACCCGGCATCGACAATCGCTTTGGCAGTAGCGGGCGAGGCCTCAGCCGCATCGCCCGAAAGGAAGAATGTCGCCGTGACGCCCTTTTCCTTGAGCACCTGCAAAATCTGCTTGGTCGCGCCGCTCGGACCCTCGTCAAATGTCAGGGCCACGTACTTTTCGTTGCCCTTGGGCGCTACGCTTGCGCACTCGACCACGCAGTCGATGGCGGGCACGACCTCGCCGCGGTCCTGCGTCTTGCCCGACTGCTCACCGACCCATACCTCGGAGCGGCCCTGAACGCCCCAGGTTTTGACATACTCAATGGCACCCGTGCCCTCGACCTTAAGCTTTGGCTCGATGGTCGTGGCCTGGACCTCGTGCTTTTCGTACACGTTGCGGCCGTCCTTGACCGTCACCTTCTCGCCACCCGTAAGCTCGCGGCTATCCCATTTGCCTTGCTTCACGCGCTTGCCGTCGACCTTCACCGACAGCTTTTCGCCGCCATGGCGCTTGAGCACGCTGTCGTCGACGGCCAGCAGGTCGCCGGCATCGTACGTTTCGGTCAGGCTTTGATCGTCGATAAGATTCTGCAACGTAGAGCCCACGCGCACCGCGGTCTTTTGCCCGTTGAGCTCCACGTCCACACTGCGGTTGACGTAGCCCACGACGGCAGCGATAAACAGCACGAGCGCGCAACCCACGGCGATGAGCGCGTAGGGCAGGCGAGACGAACGACGGGGCGTACGGCTGTTGCCGATGCGCGCACTGCGGTCGCTAAAGCCGCGACTATGGTTGAGGTACATCGCGCCGGGCTTACGGCGACGTCGGCGCTGACCGCTGGGCAGCTGCCCCAGGTCGCGGCGCGCCGTCGGACGCGCACCCGAGCACCCGTTTAAGTTAGATCCGTTTTGGCGCATGTGCCCTCCCCCATAAATACAGCGAGCCGGAGCAACATGTCTCCGGCTCGCCTCCCATCATTTGGTACGTCGCTATTTGCTAGCTTTTGACGAGCCCCCGCTCGCCTTTTGATATTCGTCCTTAAAGGCCTTGAACATACCGCGCGTCTTGCCGAGCTGCTTGCCCAGTGCGCGGCTGCCCTTGTCCACGGCGACCGATCCCTTGTCATCGAGCACCTTGGCGCCCTTCTTGACCTTATCGCCCACCACGACGCTGGCCTCGGCAGCCTTGGCGGCCGCGCCGCCCGAATACCCGAGCGTCTTGACCTCGTCCGAGACAATCATCGCGCCGTTCTCGTAGCCGCGCAGCATCGTCGGCGGCACCTGCGTGTCGCCCACCAACATGCTCGATGCGGCGCTGGCGGTCACATAGAACGTCTGCACAATACCCGAGCGCGGCTTGAACTCAACGTCCGAGCAGTAGCCCACGACATCGCCCGATTCCGTGCGCACGTCCATGCCAACCCAGATGATGCAATCGTCCAGGTTGATATCGAGGCGCTTGGCCGCGGCGGCATCGTAGGTGCCCTTGACGTCGTCGACCGCGACGGCACCCTCATAGACGCCGATGGCATCGAGCGCCACAAAGCGGTCGGGGCGCTCGATCATGCCTGCGATATCGGACTGGCGGACCATAAAGCCCACCACGCGCGTGCCGCCCGGGGTAAAGACGGGAAAGTGAATCTTGCCGAGCTTTTTAGGGCTGCGCGGCGTGCCGTCCTTTTTGGTGCGCTTGTCTTCGGCAGGCTTACGGTAAACCTTGACGCCGACAAAATCCCCTGCGCGCATTATGCCTCGGTCGAGGGCTCCGTGGCCTCGGTGTCGGCCTCGGCGACGTTCTCGACTACGACGTCGGCAGCGGGCGTCACGTTGCCGCCCGAGATGGCGTCGTTGAGCTGCTCGCGAAGCTGGTCCATGCGCTCGCGGGCCAGGTCGACCTTAGCGCGCAGGTCATCGGTCTTGGCATCGACCATCGGACCAAAGTCGCTGACCGCGGCACGAGCCTCCTCGGCACTGTGCTCGTAGGTGTCACGCATGTTGTCCCAGGCGTCATTGGCGATATCGGCGGCCATGGCGCGGGTCTCGGCACCCGAGCGCGGGGCCAGGGCAACGCCGATGATAGCGCCGGCGGCAGCACCAAAGAGCGCACCGGAGACAAAGCTGAAAGTCTTTCCCATGATCATTCCTCTCCTGCGGGCACCTCGGCGCCCACCGTTTGAACGCTGTCCATTATACCCGCAGCACAGCACTTGCCGTCTCGCTCATCTGCGTACGGTAAAGGCGCAGGTACATGATGGTGATAAGCGAGTGAGCCTACTCCTGCGGCACGGCCGGCATGGCCATCGTGGCGGCCGGGTCCTCGCCGGCGCCGTCAACGAGCGGCAGGTTGCCCTCGTGCGCCGAGCCGGACGGAGCCGTTGCTGCACCGCCAAAGACGGCCGCGGGGGCCTCGTGGTTCTCGGCGACCGCGCCCTCGGTATCGATTGGCATCTGCGGCTCGTCGTCAAAGCTCGGGACGCCTTGGGGCTCTGCAGACTCGGGCTCAGCAGACGCCTCGGCAACGGGCTCAGTGTCGGCGTCGGCAGGAGCGTCGTCCTCGGAAGCATCCTCGGCCACATCCTCGCCGTTCGCGGCGGCGACGGCCTCGTGCGGGTCCTTGCCCTCGGCCTCGGCACGCATGCCCAGCACCAGGTTGCGCAGGCCCGCGACCGTGCCTTCCACGTCGGGGGCCGGCTGGTCGGTATGCAGATAGGCCCAATCCATCATAAAGGTCGCCGACGACAGCGCACCAATGGCCAACGCGTCATCGGGACACGAAAGCTCAACCTCAAAGACACGCTCGTCATGCTCGCTCACGCGCGTGCGGCCGCACGAGATGCTGCCGGCAAGACCGGTCTCGTTCATGAGCTCGACCGTCACGTGCTCCAGCAGGTGGCAAAGCTCGGTCTGGCCCATGCAGTCCTGGAACTCGCGACCGGAATCGCCCAGGCACAGATGCTTGGCAATCGCCGGCACCAGGTAGTACACGCGCGCCGTGGCCTCGATGTCCTCCGAGGTCATGAGCGGCATGCCGGGGTTCACCAGCACGTGCGCGCAAATCTTGTCCTCGCTGACGGTGACCTTAAGGATGTTGAACAGGCCTGCCATAACTCTCCCCTACTCGTCCTTGCCCTACTCGTCGCCATCGTGCGGATCCACAGAGCCCGCACCCGACGCCGCCGGCTTCTCTGCCGAAGACTCGGAATCCTTCTTATCGGTTTCGGCCGGAGCGATCACGCGAATGAGCGAGATGCGCTGGCCACGCATCGACTGTACCTTGAACTTGTACCCTGCGACCTCAAACACCTCTCCGATGTCGGGCACCGAGTCGCAAAGCTCCAAAATCCAGCCGGCGATGGTCTCATAATCATCGCTTTCCTCGAGCGGCCAACCAAGCTCAATCGCGTCATCGCACGAAAAACGCCCATCGACGAGCCACTCGCGGCGCGAAAGGCGCGTGAGGTACTTGTTGTCGGGGTCGAACTCGTCCTCGATTTCGCCGACGATCTCCTCGACGATATCTTCGATGGTGATGATGCCGGCCGTGCCGCCGTACTCGTCCACGACCACTACGATTTGGTCGTGCGAGGTCTGCATCTCGGACAGCAGCGGCAGGATGTCCTTGGTATCGGGCACAAAGGTGGCGTCGCGCAAATAGCTGGCGATGGGCTGGTCGCCCTTGCCGTCGAGCGCGGGCTGGATCAGGTCCTTGATGTGCGCGATGCCGGCGACGTTGTCGGGATCCTCGTGATAGACGGGGATGCGGCTAAAGCCGGTCTGGCGCATGGTGGACAGCACGTCGGCGACCGTCTCGTCGTCCTCGCACATGGTGGTGTCCACGCGCGGCACCATGACCTCGCGAGCCACGGTGTCACCCAGGTCGAAGATCTCGTGGATCATGCGCTTTTCCTCGTCGAGCAGGTCGTCCTGCTCCGAGACCATGTACTTGATCTCTTCCTCCGAGACGTTCTGGCGGTCATCGGCGCTCTTGATGCGCAGGATGCGGGCCAGGCCGTCGGAGCAGGCACCGGTCAGCCACACGAGCGGGCGGGCGATCTTTTGGAACACGGAGAGCGGTCCCACGACCTGCTTGGACACGCCCTCGGCGTTAGCGAGGCCGATGCGCTTGGGCACGAGCTCGCCGATCACGATGGACACAAAGGCGACGGCGACGGTGATGATGACCGGCGCCAGGCCGCGCGCGATGGCGGAAAGCGGCGCGATGCCAAAGCTCATGAGCCACGTGGCAAGCGGGTCGGACAGGCTCGTCGAGGCGACGGCGGACGAGGCGAAGCCCACGAGCGTGATGGCGACCTGGATGGTGGCCAACAGCTGATCGGAGTCGGCGGCGAGCTGGACGGCGCGCTCGGCGCGCTTATCGCCCTCCTCGGCCTCGTGCTCCAACACGGCGCGCTTTGCCGTGGTGAGTGCCATCTCGGACATAGAGAAGTAGCCGTTGATAAGCGTCAGGACGAGCGTGGTAATAAGGGAGATGGTTATGTCCATCGGGAGTTTCTCGAACCTCCAAGATTCGGGACGTTAGGGTAAAACGTTGATGGCGGATACGGCAATTGCACCGGCGCCCAAACGAGGACGCGGGCGCGCAGGCGTGGTCGCTAGATTACGAAGAGGATCACCGCCATGAACTGGAAGATGCTGCCGGCGAGCACCCACAAGTGGAAAACACTGTGCAGATAGCGCACGTTTTTGGCGATATAGAACGGCACACCCACGGTATAGCACACGCCGCCGACGGCGAGCAGGGCAAGCGCGACGGGGTTGAGCAGCGACACGAGCTCGGGCAGCTTAAAGATGACAAGCCAGCCCATCAGCAAGTAGACCAGGCCGCTTACCCAATGCGGCTGACGCTCGCGCAAAAAGCACTCGAGCGCGATGCCGATAATGGCGATGGCCCATACGGCAAAGAACAGCGCAGGGCCGCCGTCGTTTGCAAGCGTGATGAGGCAAAACGGCGTATAACTGCCGGCTATGAGCAAGTAGATGCAGCTGTGGTCGATGATGCGGAACACGCGCTTGGCGCCCGCGGGCTGAATCGCATGGTAGAGCGTGGAGGCTAGGTATTCGAGGATAATACTGACGCCATAGACAATTGCCGCGGCCATGTGGGCTGGGCCTCCGCCGCGCAGGGCGGCGAATACGATCAGGAGCACCAGGCCCGCGATACCCAGCAGGCAGCCGACACCATGGGTGACGGAGTTCATGATCTCCTCGCCCACCGTGTAGTGTGGAACGGCCGCGGTCTTGGGTCGCGGCTTAGAACTGTCGCTCGAATCGGACATGCCGGTTACATCCTCCAACGTAAAGAGTTCTCAACACTATATCAAAGCGTCTAGGTACGTGCGAAATTTGCACCATACGTGACCCTTTGTTTACCCATTCTTTGCCTGTTGACGCATCAACGGCGAACGTCCATAATGCGCTTGCATTAAATGTTGATGTATTAACATCTTTAAGGAGAACAGTAAATGCCTCAAAGCGCACACCCTCATCGAAAGCTCAAGATAGCCGGCATTGTTACGTTGGTAGTCGTTGTCGCGCTGCTGGGGTTTGCCGGCAACTTTTTGTTTGACTTTGCCCTGAACCCCCAAGCGCCGTACACCATGAAGATGATGCAGGATAGCAAGAACGACAAAGAAGGTGAGCAGCCGGATGCCGAGGACACCGAGGCGCGGGCGTGGTTTAAAGAGAATCGCGAGAGCAGCAGCCTCACCGCAGATGACGGAACCGAGCTTGCCGCTTGGTATTTTGCTGCGTCGGAGAGCACGCACGACTACGCCGTCTGCCTGCATGGATATACCAACGAGCCCATCGGTATGGCCCGATACGTCAAGCGATTCCACGACCGCGGCATGAACGTACTCGCACCCGCCGCCCGTGCCCACGAGCGCTCCGGCGGCGACTATATCGGCATGGGCTGGCCCGAGCGCCTCGACATCGTCGCATGGATCGAGCAAATCGTTCAGGCTGACCCCGAGGCGCGCATCCTGGTCTTTGGCGAGTCGATGGGCGCGGCAACCGCCATGGACGTCGCGGGGGAATCTCTGCCCGCAAACGTGAAATGCATTATCGAGGACTGCGGTTATACGAGTGTTTGGGACGAGTTTTCTCTGCAGCTCAAGAACGTGTTCGGCCTGCCCAGCTTTCCCTTGCTCGATGTAGCAAACTTGGTGTGCAACGTGCGCGCAGGCTACGACTTCCATAAGGCGAGCAGTGTGGAGCAACTCAAACACGCGACGGTTCCCATGCTGTTTATCCACGGCGACCAGGACACCTTTGTGCCGTACGACATGCTCGACCAAAACTACGAGGCGTGCGCCAGCAAGGTCAAGCAAAAGCTCACCATCCATGGTGCCACCCACGCCAAGAGTGCGCAGGTCGACCCCGAGCTCTACTGGAACACAGTCAACAACTTCCTCGACGAGTATTTTTAGGAAATAGGACGGTTTACTGGTCTATCTGACCCCCTAGCACTTCCAAAAAGCCGCCCGCGAGCGTTGTGCTCGCGGGCGGCTTTTGCTCGACTTACGCCACAAAGGCGCTTGTTTTGTCCAATAGATAGGCGCTATTTGACCTCGATAAGCTCATACTCGCTCGTGCCCAGACCGATCTTCTCGGCGTGCGCGATGCACGCGCGCCAGTCGGTGTCGGGATGCGTGATGCAGAAGGGGTCACGCGCCTGCTCGCCCTCCAGATGCTCGTGATTGTGCTCCATCTTGGCAGCGCTGTCGGTGAGTTCGGTGTTGGGCAGCGGCTCGGATGCCATGACGGCATCGGCGCAAGCCTGGGCGATGGCAACCGGGTCCAAGCTCCCC
>CALBBA010000216.1 GCA_937926755.1 uncultured Collinsella sp. | reverse complement strand
GCCTCGGCGCGGTTGCCGAACAGGGTGCAGTCGACGAAGTTGGGATAGTCCTCCCCCCCGCCCGTCTGCGCGTTGCGGCGGCGGTCGTTTACCGCCACGCCAAAGGACAGGACCTGCGTCCCGCCGGCAGTGACGCGCAGCTCGGGGTCGCGGGTCAGGTTGCCGCTGATGTTCACTCGGTTGATGCTCACTGCCCGTCCTCCTTCGCGGTCATGTAGCTATTGATTGCCTCGACGAGGCGCGGCCCCTGCATGTAGCCCAGGCTGCTCACGCGGCGGCCGTCGCGGATATGGCACGCCTCGACGATCTTCTGCGCCGTGACCGGGCCGATGCCCTGGAATGAGCGTGCGAACTCCTCGACCTTGAGCCTCTGCGCGATGGGCGCCTCGATGGCGACCTCGGGCGGGATGTTGCCCGCCTTGCAGGCGGCCTTGAACGCGGCACGCTCGCGGCGCGTGTGGACGGCCTTCGCCATCGCCTCCTTGCGCTGCTCAGGCGTTCGGAGCGGCGGTAGGTTTTTCTCCTCCATGTCCTACATCCTCTCGACGTATCCGTGAATGCCGTTGTCGACCATGACGGCCCTCACGCGGCGCAACTCGTCCGCCGTGGCGCACTCGATGACCACGCGGTAGCCCCTCTGCGGTGCTGAGGCCGCATCCTCGGCCACATCCGGCTCGGGGCGCGACGGCACCACCCGCACGCACCTCGGCACGCCCAAGGGCGGCTCAGGCTCGGGCTGCTCGTCGGGCAGAGGCTCGGGGTCGGGCTCCGGTGCGGGCGCCGTCGCCTGTTCGTAGGTCGACACGAGTGCGGCGGCCTTGGCCGCCTCCTTGCGGTGCGCGGCGACTGCTGCCGCCACCTCGCCCGAGTCCGCCGGCAGCGTCCTCGTCCACCACGCCACGGCCCACGCCTTCTCGGACTCGTCCGCGTAGTCCAGCCCGTTGACGAACTTGAACTGGTGCAGCAGCTCGCCCACGCGGCGCTCGATGATGTTCTTGGACTTGACCTCACCGAAGCTCGCGTTGAGCCACTTATCGTCGGCGATGCGCTCGTATGGCACCAGCGGCCCCATCTCGCCCGCGAGGGCGTAGTAGTGGCCCTTGAGCGCGGTGAGGCGGCGTTTCCTGCACTCGCCGTCGTATCGGTCGATTTCGGCCTTGTACTTATCGGAGAGCTTGTCGATTGGCGCCGTGATCTCGCCTATGGTCTTGTCGAACGTCTTGAGCAGGTCGCTGTACTTCTTCTTCGCGACCTTGCGCTGCTCCTCGATGGGCTTCTTCACGTCGTTGACCGACGTGCGGTACTTCTTTGCCGCCTTGAAGTCATCGTCATTCTCGATGTGCTTGACGTCCACGTAGTCCGCCAGCTTCTCGTCCACGTTCTTCTTGAGCTTCGCCAGCTTGTCCTCGAGCGTGTCGTCGATGGCGAGCGACGCCACCAGCGTGTCGAAGTCCTCCTCGAGCGGCACGGCCTCGACTGCCAAAACCTCGTCTGCCATTAGAAGCCTCCCAGAAGGTCGTCGTCGGTCGCGTACTCGGCGGGCGCGGGCTCATAGATGGGCACGGGCTCCGGCTCGGGTGCGGCGGGCTCGGGTTGCGCCTTGCGGGCCGCGATCTCCTCCTCCATCCACGAGGCCGCGCGGCGCGCCTGCATGAGCGTCATGTCGTGCATGGAGCCCGACGTGCAGCCCACGGCGGCACAGATGGCAGCCATGGCCCCGGCGCTGTCAAGCCCAGTCGCCGCCATGAACGGCTTGAACAGGTCGCGCACGGGCTGCAGGTCGGCCACGGGCTTGACGCTCTCGGCCTCGACGGCCTGAGTATCGGCGCGCATGTCCTGCGCGACCTTCTGGTCCATCTCCTCGCCCGTGTACATCCCGCCGAACTCGTCGGGGTAGGCCAGGCGCCACGCGCCGGCCTTGGCGCACTTCTCGATCATGACGCCCGGCATCTTCGCCCAGTTGCTCTTGCCGGTGCTGTAGTCGGTGAGCGCCAGCTCGACGTATGCGGGCTTCTTGCCGTCGGTGAACGCGACCTCTGCCCAGCCGCCGATGAGCTGCTCCCCGATCATCTTGTAGACGGCGGAGCCCTTCTTCTTGACGACCTCGCCGTCGCGGAGCACCACGACGCCGCTCTCGATGCCGCCGTAGTTGGGCTGCCTGTTCGCGCGGCGGTTGAACACCTGGTAGGAAGTGATGATGCTCGCCGGGGCGCTGCCGTACTTGACCAGGTACACCTCCTTGGTGAACGGGTTCAGGTGCTGGCGGTTGCAGAGCTCCACGCACAGCGCCAGCTCGCTTTCGGTCGCGTTCGGGCACAGGCGCTCGCGGATGTCCTGCGAGGTGAACTTGACGGGCATGCCCGCATCGTCCTTGAACTCGATAATCTCGCTACTCATCGACGCTCACCTCGCATCCGTAGAGCTTGGAGATGGTGGCGACGGCGCCGTTCTCGGCGTAGATGTCCTCGCACTTCTTGCCGTACGCGATGATGACGGCAAGGAAGTCGCGGTTGAACTCGATGGGCTCCTCGTCCATCAGTACGGGCGCGACCGCCATGCCGTAGGCGACGCCGCGAAGCACCGCGGGGTCGACGTCCTTCTCGAGCTTCTTGGCGTTGAGCTCCGTGTTGATGAGGAGGTTGCCGACGGCCTGCCTCATGAGTTCCTTGAGTGCCTTTCGCTTCATTTACATTTCCTCCGTTTCGTCCCTGCGCCCGGACCACCCGGGCGCTATCGATATGTCCATGCGCTCGGCCTGCCCGCGCACCCTGGGGTGCTTTACCACGTGCAGGTCGACCACCTGTGCGTCGTCGGCCCAGACGAGTCCGTTGAGCGCGTCCATGACCAGCTTGCCCTCGTTGTCCCCGTCCGGCTTGTAGGTGTCCGGCTCCGAGCGCACGCTCTTGGGCCGGCTCTCCGGCAGCGGACGGTAGGCGTCGACGTTGAGAATCACCGGCTCGTGCGGGCCAAAGGGCATGAGCTGGATGCCAGCCTCGGCCATCGCCTCCCGACACGCCGTCGCGATGGCCCGCTCGTCCCTCAGCGTCTCGGTCGGCGTGTACATCCGTGCGTGCCTGCGGTCGAGCCTGTGGCGCTGCTTGCCAGCCGCGAAGCAGACCGAGAACTCGATGCGGGCCGTCATGCCGGCACCGCCCCGAACAGGGCGAGCACCGTCCACAGCACCGCCGGCATCACCACGTAGTCGACGAGCCAGCAGAGCACGACGAACCCCGCGCACCTAAGCAGCCTCGATGCCATGCGTTCCCTCCTCGATCCACTGCTCCACCCATTCCGGGCGCACCATGCGCCCTACCTTGCGCCCCTCGGGCAGCTGCGAGCGCAGGCGGCCCGCCTTGCACTCGCAGCGCAGCGTGTCGTATGGCACCCCCGTCACCCTCGACGCCTCGCGCAGCGTGTACATCAGCTTGTGGCGGATGCCTAGCTCGTCGGCCATCTGCTGGAACGTTTTGGCTCTGCTAGAATCCATGAGTGACCTCCTTTCAGGTCTGGAGCCGTCCCCGCTTTCCACACCGGGCGGCTCTTTTTTGTTGCTTGCTTTCGGGGCCTCGCCCCCGGCACGGCACCGGTAGGGAACGTCCCCGCGGATGGTTATCGGAGAGCCGCGGGGCAACGGTGCCGCCCCGGGGATGGGGCCCGCGGGTTGCCTGTGCGGCAATACCCGCGTGTCGCGTTATGAACGCGGTAGGCTTCGGGGCATGATTTGGAGACGCCAGACATATCGCCCGAAGCACGTCCGACCAGCGGGCCCCCTACTCGTGCAGCTCGTCGACTGGGTCGAGCGGCACCCTCGCATCAGCGCCGCGATCGTCCTCGCCGGGTTCATCGACGACGCCTGCGACCTGCTTGGGCGCGTCGTTGATCTCGCGATGTTTCTCATGAAGCTCGCGGGTGTGCTCTAGCACGAACGCGACCGCGAGAACGTCGAGGAAGACCCGGACGGCCGCATGGATAAGGTTCAACATCGCCACCGCCCCTACTTCGTGCCCACGATCGGCTGGGAGCCCTCGGGCACGACGACGAGGTTGCCGTCCTTTCCGATGTTCTTGAGCGCGTCGATGTAGTGCTGCTGGAGGACCTGGTCGTTGAGCGAGTTCGCGAGGACGGCGTTGGCGTCCGCCTCGCCCTGCGCCTCGATCTTCTTTGTTTCGGCCTCGACCTTGGCCGTCTCCTGCTCGTTCTGGGCCTTCTGCTTGGCGACCTCGGCCGCCTGCGCCTCGCTGTAGCTCTTGGTGATGTTCTTCGGATAGCGTACGTCCTGCACGCTCACCTGCTCCACCGTGAGGCCTATGCCCTTCCACTTCTCGGTGAGGGCCTTCTGGACGGCCTTGGTTAACTGGGAGCGGTCGGTGAGCATCGTCACCGTGTCGAAGCCGCCCGAGACCTCGCGGGTGACGGCGCGGACGTCGTTGGAGATGTACTTCTCGACGAAAGACTCCTGCGTACCGTACTCGCTGTAGAGGCTGAGCGCGGCGTCGGGGTTGAGCGAGTAGTTGACCTGGATGTCGATGTTCGCGCTGGCGCCGGACTTGTCGTTGATGGAGACCTGCTTGCCGTCGTAGGAGCCGCCGTCCACCTCGTAGTCGGTGTCCCCGTAGAAGTTGATGAGGTTGTTGCGGGTGTCGTAGGTCACGACGTCCTGCCATGGGGCCTTGGCGTGGAAACCGGCCTCGGAGGTCGAGCCGGCGAGCGAGCCGCCGAGGTTGCGGACGACGCAGACCTCGCCGGTGTCCTGCGTGTAGAAGCAGGCGGTGGCGGCGATGACGGCACCCACCAGGATGAGGGGCAGGGCGCACGCGGGCGAGACGATACGGGGCTCGTACTTGTTGCCCCAATGGTCCGCGGGCCCGGCGGCCCTCTCGCGCTCGACCTCGTTATATCGCTTGATGGCGACGGCGGCGGCCACGCCGCCGAGTCCCAGACCCGCTCCGATAATCAGTTGAATCATGTCGCCCTCCCCTACAGCTCGAAGTCGGAAAAGTCGCGGGCCTCGGCGGGCTCGGCCTCGACCGTGATGGCCTCGGGGACGTTCCAGCCGCCCAGCTCGATGTCGATGTAGTTCTCGTTCATGGTTTCCTCCGTTTCGTTTGTGACTGTAATTTAATTCAAGTCGTTGGCCAAAAAAATAGAATCTCGCGAGACGCCCAAGAAGCGGCAGGCCGCGTCGAATGCGTCGGTAGGCATTCGGTTCGTCTCCTCGTACCGCTGATAGGTGGGGTAGGTGACGCCCATCGCCTCGGCTACGGCACCCTTCTTGACGCCCTTGCGTTCTCGGACCTCTCTCAACGTCTCTGTCATCCCGTCCTCCTTTCGCTGTAATCATATTACAACACATTCAAGATAATTCAAACTACTTTTTTAATAAAATTAAAGGGAAATTGTAATTTACCTAAAGGGGTGAAAAGATGGACCTCGGGAAGAAGATTCGCGCACACCGCGACGAGCTGGGACTCACGCAGGCAGAGTTGGCGGACAAGCTCGGTCTTACCTACTCGTCGGTAAGTCAGTGGGAAAGCGGCCGCGCCACGCCGAGGACGCCTATTCTTCGTCAGCTTGCCGACCTCTTCGGCACCACGGTTGCCGACCTCATGGGAGAGGACGCCACCGAGGCCGCCATCAGCGGCACCTCGCGCATGGTCCCCCTGCTGGGCTTCGCCCACATGGGCGAGCCGTGCGACGAGGAAAACCTCGCCGACGAGGTCGAGGTCCCCGCCTCCATCGCCGACGCGCACCCGCGCGGCTTCATGGTCCACGCGCAGGGCGGCTGCATGGACAACCGCTTCCCCCACGACGCGCTGCTGCTGGTCGACCCCGACATGGAGCCGGTCAACGGCCAGCCGGTGCTGGCCGAGACGGCCGACTACGGCGCCGTGGTGCGTAACTACACCCGGGGCCGCTCCACGGTCATGCTCACGGCGGACAGCCACAGCGGCGAGTACGACGACATCCTCGCCGGGCCGGGCGACGAGCCCGTGGTCTGCAAGGGCCGCGTCGTCTGGTACATGGGCGAGCGGGACGAGAGGTAGAGACATTGGGGCCGACCGGGCCCCTGCCAACCAGACTGGAAGAACGGAGGAGCGCGGATGGCTCCAAAAGAGGCAATCGAGAAGATCAACGCACTCGGTATAGAGATCGGGGTCGCGTCGACCGGCAGCGGGGACGACTACATCTCACTCACGGACATAGCAAGATACAAGAGCGATGAGCCGAAGATGGTGGTGCAGAACTGGATGAGGAACAGGAACACCATCGAGTTCCTCGGTGTTTGGGAGTCGCTCCACAACCCCGACTTTAAAGGCATCGAATTCGATGCCTTTAGGGAAGAGGCCGGGCTCAACTCCTTCACCCTGACGCCGACGAAGTGGATTTCGAGGACAAACGCCATCGGCATAAGGACCAAGAGAGGGAGGTATGCGAGCGGCACGTTCGCCCACAAGGACATCGCATTCGAGTTCGCCTCGTGGATTTCCCCGGAATTCAAGCTCTACGTCATCAAAGACTACCAGCGTCTGAAGAACGACGAGAACAACAGGATCTCCGGCGAGTGGAACGAGAAGAGGCTCTTCTCGAAGATCAACTACCGCATACACACCGACGCCGTAAAGGAGAACCTGCTGAAGCCGAGCATGAGCCGGCAGGTCGAGGGCTACACCTACGCAAACGAGGCGGACGTCCTCAACGTCGCCCTGTTCGGGATGACTGCAAAGCAGTGGAGAGAGTCGCACGAAGGCGCGACGGGCAACATCCGAGACGAGGCGAGCCTGCACCAGCTGCTCGTCCTCGCGAACCTCGAAAGCATGAACGCCGAGCTGATCAAAAGGGGAATCGACCGCAGGCAGAGGGCGGCATACTTGCGAGAGATGGCTATCAGCCAGCTCTCGACCCTCGAGGGCAGCCCCGTGATAGCGAAGATAGAGGCCGACGACGGGATAGCGGGCGAACTGCCAGAAGACGGGGCGGAGTCATAGCCCGACGCGCAAGCGGCCTGAGCTGACCGCAGCTCATCGCAGGGAGGTGATGCCCATGAAAACGAAAAATCTCGGGACCGCAGGCTGATGCCGAGGTCCCGAGACTAAGGAGGCGGCCCCTGCACTTTGGAACGTGAGACGGGGCCGGAGTCAGAACCGGGCGAAACGGAGAATAAGCCCGCGATCTGAACGGATCTGATTATATGACAAAGAAGCAGCGCCGCCGCGTCTGGGGCTCCGTGACCGAGATGAGGCGCGGCAAGAAGTACGTCCTGCGCTGGATGCAGAACACGCCGCAGGGCCGCAGGCGCAAGACCAAGACCGTGTACGGCACCTACCGCGAGGCGTGCACGGAGCTCGACCGCATCCACGTCGAGCACGCCGACGACGCCCCCGTGCCCACCATAGCCAAGGCCTACGAGACGTGGCTCGTCCCCAAGATGGCCGCACAGGTCGAGGCAGGGACCCTCGCCCCCAACACCCGCAACCTCGTGCTGCGCTCGTGGAAGAACTACGTCGGACCCCGCTGGGGCGCAATGCCCGTCGACCAGCTGCGCGCCGTCGAGCTGCAGGACTGGCTGCTGACGCTGCCCGCCGCCACCGCCGACACCGCCCTGCTCACCCTGCGCAAGGTCTACGCCTGCGTCTCGACCTTTATCCGCCTGCCGCTCGACCCGTTCGCCGCCAGCGTCAGGTACACCATGCCCACCCGCAAGACCCGCGAGCGCTCAAAGCGCGTCTACACCCTCGACGAGGCCCTGGGCGTCCTCGACGCACTGCGCGGCAACCCCCTGGAGCCCGCGTTCATCCTCGCGTGCTTCGGCTCCTGCCGCTCGGGCGAGTCGCTTGGCGTGCGCACCGAGGAGGTGCTGCGCTGGGAGCGTAGCGGCACCGTCCTCGCCTCCGCCGACATCTGCCGCCAGATGCAGCAGTCCGGCACCGAGCCGGTGGGCGCCCTCAAGACCGCCAAGTCCGCCCGCACCGTCGTGATCTTGCCGCAGGCCGCCGACCGCCTCGTCGAGATAGCGGCATCGCGCGCCGCCGAGGGCCGCGAGTGGCTGAGCGACCGGGGCGACGGGCTGCCCATGAACCGGAGCATTTGCAACAACCGCTGGCGGAAACTCTGCGACGCCCGCGGCATCGATCATATCCCGTGGTCGAACCTCCGCAACTCATGGCGTACGATAGCGGAGGTCGAGCTTCGCCTGCCGTGGGACCTCATAGAGATGCTGATGGGCCACGCCCTTCCCGGCGTGTCGGGACGGCACTATATCAGGCCCACCGCCGAGCAGGTCGTCCGCGCCGCCTTCGACGCGCTTGGGATAAGTTAGGATATTCCCCCGCAAAGCCGCAGGTAGATGGCACGCCGTTAGTTGTGGCAGTATTAAGATTCGCAGCCCAAACCACCGCAAAGGGGACAGGCACCTTTGCGGTGGTTTGGGGCCGTGCTACTCACCGAGCATCTCTTGGAGCTTGGCCGCCACGGCATGTCCCAAGCTCTCGTGGCTTTCGGGCATCATATGCAGATAGTCGATATCGCCCGGCTCGGCAAACTCGGCGGCATTCAAAAAGTCGCAGCCAAACTGCTCGGCCACGTGCGCATAGTACTCGCCAAAATGTTCAGATGCCTCGACGGAACGCTCGTCAAAATCGGTCATATATACATCGGCGATCTGCGGCTTGATCTTGATAGGAGCCATCAGCAGGATGCGCGGGCAAGGCGCAGCGTCGGTCCACGGAAACGCGCGGACGGCGCGAATCAGCGCCATGGCGCCACGGGCGATATCGGAAGCTGTCACGTTAAAGACCGTCTTACAGTCGTTGGTGCCCAGCATGATCACAATGGCGTCCAGCGGCTTATGGGCCTCGAGCAGCATCGGAAGCGCGCGAATGCCGTTGAGGTTAGTGTCCAGATGGCACATGTCGTCGCGTACCGTCGTGCGGCCGTTGAGGCCTTCTTCAATTACATGCCAGCCCTCGCCTAAGTCACGTTGGACCACGCCACACCAGCGCACATCCTGCGCATAGCGCACCGCGGTGCCGTCGCGCATGCCCGCCGGATCGTAACCATAGGTGTTGCTGTCACCAAAGCACAGAACGTTTTTCATCGTAAGCCCCTCGCTCAGTAAAAAGCCGACGGAAGCAGCCTCTCCCGCCGGCTCGACCCATCTGTCAGCACGTACCAATTACAGGTACTTGCGCCAATCGTCCTCGTCCTCATCATCCTCGGTAGCAGCCTGGGTCTGCTCGGCGGCGCGAGCTGCCGCAGCGCGAGCGGCAACCTGGGCATAGGACTCCTCGTTGCGCTCGGGGAAGTTTGCCAGCACGTGCTCGAACTTGGCAAAATCCTCATCCCAGCGCGTAGAAGGCACGGCAAAGAAGACTTGCTTGACCTTAAAGTCGCCCGACGCGAGCTCCTTGCGGAAGAGCTCGGCCACGGCCTCGGCGTCAAAGCCGTTGTTGTCGCAGCCCCAAGCGCCCAGTACGAGCTTCTCGCGACCCAGCTCGTCGCAGATGGCAAGCACAAAGCGAATGCGGTCGCGCAGGGCGTCCAGCAGAGCATCGTCGCTCACGCGATACTCCTGGCGGGCGCGCTTAACGTTGGGCGCGGCGGCCACGATCACGTCGGCGTATGCATGCACGTGGTTGCGGTCGAAGCGCACCGCAGGCACCACCAGCGCACGGTTGCGGTAAAGCTCGCAGTTGATGTTGCGGCGACGGTTCTCGCCGTACCATTTGCGCTGCTTATCGAGAACGTTGTACAGATACGAATCGGCGCACAGCGTGGCCTCCTGGCCCAGATAGCCCTGGATGTAGCCACCGCCCGGGTTGGTGAACGAGGCAAAGGCGAGCACGGCCATGTCGCAGAACTGCGCATAGCCACGACCGTTGTCCAGGATGGCCTGCGTGGCGGAGGCATCGAGCACGGTGACCTCAGGCAGAACCGGAGCGGGCTCCTCAGCAGGCGCGGACTCAGCTTCGGCGATTTCCTCGGCAGGCTCCTCGACGGGCTCGGGCGCCGCCTCGGTCTCGGGCGCCGCCTCGACCTCGGCAGTCTCCGCGTTCTCGACGTCCTCGGCGACCTGCTCTTCGGGGGCCACAGCACTCTGAACCTTGGCCTTCATCGCCGCGACAAAGCCGGCAGGCATACCGTCAAACTCGCGAACACCGGCAAGCGAACGCTCGATATCCTTGGCGCACGCTTCGGACACAGTTGCCACGTGACGCTCGGCGGCCTTGGCACGGGCCTCGCGCTTGGGATTGGGCTGACCCGCTCGGTTGGACCTGCGGTTACGGTTCCTGTTGTCGACGTCTGCCATAAGTGGTCACCTTTCTCGGTCTCTGCCGCTATCGGCTTTTCCCATCCATGATACCCCGCCGCGTACAAAAAAGACGGCCCCGAAGGACCGCCTTTCGCATCGATTTGCACGTACGGCAAGCACCGCCGCAATTCGCCACTAGTCGCGACGGCCGAGGATGTTCAGAATGCGCAGGAACACGTTGATAATATCCACGAACAGATTGGACGCCATGAGCACGGCGTTGGGCAGCGTAGGCGGCACCGTCGTGGCAACATAGGTGTCGTAGCCAATAAAGCCGGCGAACACCACGATCACGATCAGATCGGTGATGGTCTGTGAGACGCCCATGAACATCAGCACGATCTCAACCAGAATAGTAGCGAGCAGAATGCCAAAACCGATGCCATATACGCGCTGGAAAAACTTGGGGAACGTCACGCCCAAGGCGCCAAAGACAAAGGTGATGGCGGCCGTGGCGATAAAGGCAGTGTTGATGGTGGGCAGGTCGTAGTTGGCAAGGCCAAACGACGCGGTCAGGCCAAAGGTGCTCGCAAAGATTACGTAGCCCACAAGGGACAGGCCCACGGACTGCTTGCTGGCGGCGGCCGACATCATGACCATGCCGACGATGGTCAAAATAAACGAGCCAAAAACCAGCGGTAGGGCAGCCCCGCTCATCATCATGCGCGCAAACGACATGGTGCTCGTAAAGTAAGCACCGACGCCCATGGCACAAAAGCCCAAGAAGATGAGGGCAGACATGGCAAGATTATACGCACGCGGCGACATCTCCTTGGCACGGCTTGCGCCGGTTTCGATGGGGCCGTTCTGATAGCCCTGAATATCGTTCATAATTTCGTCCTTTCAAAAGCGCCGCGACAGCGCAGTAGCTGACAAGATTCCTGTCATTGTACCCGAATGCCGTACGTCCTTACCTACGGCGCTCGCCCTCGAGCGTGCGATCAAAGGCCCAGACCCACCAACGCATCACGTGTGCCTGCGAGCCGTCCGCCCGCTCACGCGTTTGGTCCTCTAGATACAACTCGGTCGCATGTCCGCCAAAACGTACCTTATAGGTTGCCGTACGAATGCCGTGAACCGTCAGGCCAAAACCGGTGGACGAGACAATCTCGTCAATCGTAAAGCAGCGACCGTCAACCCAGCAGACGGTAACCGGCACACCCTGTCCGCCCGCGAGGATGCGAGCCACGACGTCCACATACTGCTTGTGCACGCGCCGAGTTTTGCCGTCTGTCTGTCGATATTCCATGGCCCTATTATCGAACGCATGTTTGCATGTTGTAAAGCGAACAGACTGTGGTTTTGGGATGTTGGGGCACGCACACGTGTCCTCATGGTGTGTTAGCAAAAAGAACACCCGCGGTCAACAGGGCTAATATTCAATATTAGTGCCAAAAAATTCACTTCTCCCATCAGAACTCGGTAAAGAAACCCGCAGGAGGTGATACGATTTATCATGTTTTTGTAACGTGCCTGCAAACTTCGAGAAAGCCCATATATGGACGTAACGTTCTCAACCTTCCTCGGCCAGCTTGTGTCGAACCCAGTCCTTGCCGTCACCGTGATCCTCGCGCTCGGCGCCATCTTCGTCAACGGATGGACCGACGCGCCCAACGCCATCGCGACCTGCGTCACTACGCGTTGCATGCCCGCCCGCGCCGCCATTCTCATGAGCGCCGCATTCAACTTCCTCGGTGTGCTCATCATGACGCACTTTAATGCGAGCGTCGCCAATACCATCTCGCATATCGTCGACTTTGGCGGAAACAGCACCATGGCGCTCGCCTGCCTGTGCGCGGCCCTGTTCTCCATCGTCGTCTACGGCGCCACAGCGTCGCGTTTTGGCATCCCCACCTCGCAAAGCCACAGCCTTATCGCCGGCCTGACCGGTGCCGCTATCGCCCTCGGCGGCGCGAGCAGCGTCAACGTCCACGAGTGGATGAAGGTCATCTACGGCCTGGCGCTCTCCATCGGCCTGGGCTTTGTCATGGGCTGGGTCCTGTGCAAACTCGTCTCGATTCTTTTCGCCGCCGCCAACAGGCGACGTGCCAATGTCTTCTTTAAATACGCTCAGATCGCGAGCGCTGCGGCCATGAGCTTTATGCACGGCGCGCAGGATGGACAGAAGTTCATCGGCGTGCTCTTTTTAGGCGTGGCCTTTGCCAGCGGCCAGACGAGCGTCGGCGATGCCGGCATCCCCATCTGGATTATGCTGCTGTGCTCGGCCACTATGGGTATCGGTACCAGCGTGGGCGGTGAGCGCATCATCAAGTCCGTCGGCCAGAGCATGGTCAAGCTCGAGAAGTATCAGGGCTTCTCAGCCGACCTCGCGGGCGCCGCGAACCTGCTGCTTGCCACCCTTACCGGCATCCCCGTGTCCTCCACACACATCAAGACCTGCGCCATCATGGGCGTCGGTGCCGTCAAGCGCCTCTCGGCCATCAACTTCGGAGTCGTCAAGGACATGATGTTCACCTGGTTCTTCACCTTCCCCGCCTGCGGACTCATCAGCTTTGTCATGGCCAAGCTGTTCATGATGTTCCTCTAATCAAACCGAACGTCCATCCGGACCGCAACACTTCGCCCACCCGTCTTCGCCTCGAAAGGACCCACCCATGGCAAAGAAACCCGATTCGTTCTACTTTGACAACTACGTCGCTTGCGCCGACCTCGCCGTCCAGGCCGCAGAGCTGCTCACCAAGATTTTTGAGAACTTCGATCCCGCGCAGATCCACGACATGCTCGAGGAGATGCATGCGATTGAGCATGCGGCAGACAAGAAGCACCACGAGCTCGAAGACGCCCTGCTCACCGCCTTTATCACCCCGCTCGAGCGCGAGGATCTGGATCTGATGAGCTGCGCGCTCGACACCGTGCTCGACCGTATTGAGGGCGTCGTGCAGCGCGTCTACTTCACCAACATCCAGAGCATCCACCCCGATGCCATCGTCATCGCTCACAAGGTAACCGATGCCTGCCGCGCCATGAAGGACCTGATGGTCGAGCTGCCCAACTACCGCAAGTCCAAAACGCTGCGCGAGCTGGTCATCCAGATCAACACCATCGAGTCCGAGGCCGACGAGCTCTACATCAACGCCATGCGCAACCTGCACGTCAACGGCAAGGACCCGCTCGAGGTCATCGCCTGGCGTGACGTGTACGCCTTCCTGGAGTACTGCGCCGACTGCTGCGAGAATGTGGCCGATGTCGTGGATTCGATTGTCATGAAGAACAGTTAATTGGGGGTACGTGTCCCGGCGGCGAAGGGCCGGCCACGGTTTGCTTTCTCACTCCGGCTGCTTTGCAGAGTCGTTCGAAAGTAAACCGTGGCCGGCCCTTCGCCTTACGTACCACCATTGGAACTTTGGCTGATAGTTAGAGCGCAATGGGGGGTTGGCCGAGGGGGCCTTTAATACCCAATTGAACACTTTGGTATTCGGTGGGCGTTTGGGTGGATGGGGGTTTGGGTACCCTTTGGTTTACCTTGGATTGATTTGCTGACTTTGGAGGGTTTGGTTATGGGGTATTTGGATCTGGCTCGGGGTCGGTATTCTTGTCGTGAGTTTGAAGATCGGGCTGTGGAGCAGGCTGTGGTGGATGCCATTGTTGAGGCTGGGCGGATTGCTCCTTCTGCTTGTAATAATCATCCTTCTCGTGTGATGGTGCTGGATACGCCTGAGCTTCTGGAGAAGGCTGCTGCTTGTCAGCCTCGGTTTGCTCGTGATGGATCTATCTTTGGCGCTCCGCTCATCTTCCTTATTTGTAGCGTTACCGAAGACGCTTGGGTGCGCCCGTATGACCAGATGAATTCCAGTGAAATCGATACGTCCATAGTGTGCGATCAGATGATGATGGAGGCCACCGAGCAGGGCCTGGGAACGTGTTGGGTATGCCATTTTAAGCCCGAGGTGGCACAGGAGCAGTTCAACCTGCCCGAGGGCGTCTATCCCTATCACATGCTCGTCTGCGGATATCCTGCCGACCACATCGCCGATTCCGAGCATCGCGAGGCCCGTACCATTCCCCTCTCCGACTTCCTCCTCAAGTAGATTTTGGGACATGCCCTAAAACCTATCCTTGACCGCTCACGGTAGTGTCGCGAATGTTGGTGTAGAGCTCGGTTCTCGAGGGTAGCCGCAGGCT
>CALBBA010000215.1 GCA_937926755.1 uncultured Collinsella sp. | reverse complement strand
CAGGCGTGCGGCGCGGTCTATGGTGCCGATTGGATTTGCGCGCGCGAGCACGAGGATGCCGCGGGCGTGCCCGTGTGTCCCGTGTGCGGCGGCCGCATCAAGCCCGACGTGGTGCTCTACGAAGAGCCGCTCGACGAGCGCGTGCTCACCGGCGCCGTTGCCGCCATTGCCGCGGCCGATGCCCTCATCGTGGGCGGAACCTCGCTCGTGGTGTACCCGGCGGCGGGCCTCACGCGCTACTTTACCGGCGATACGCTGGCCATTTGCAATTTGGCGCCCACCGATCAGGATGCAAATGCCGACCTGCTGATTTCTTGCGACATCGCGGCCGCGTTTGCGTTCTAGCCCGCGTGCGCGGATACAATAGAAAGACTGATTGCAAAGCGACCCCGCCGCCAGCGCCCGAGCGCGGCGGCGGGGGCATTTTAGGAGGATGTTCATGGCGAACGATAGCAAGACATGGCGGTGCGGAAAGTACGAGCTCAGCTTTGACCGTCCGCGCATCATGGGCGTCCTCAACGTGACGCCCGATTCGTTTAGCGATGGCGGCGAGCACTTCGATCCGGATGCCGCGATTGAGTACGGCTTGGCGATGCTCGACGCCGGTGCCGACATCATCGACGTGGGCGGCGAGTCCACGCGCCCCGGCTTTACCCCGGTCAACCCCGACGAGGAGGCCCGCCGTGTGCTGCCCGTGGTGCGCGCACTGGCCAAGGAGGGCGCCATCGTCTCGATTGACACGCGTCATGTGGCGGTTGCCAAGGCGGCCGTGCGCTGCGGAGCCTCGATCGTCAACGATGTGACCGGCTTCACCGACCCCAAGATGGTCGAGTTTGTTAAGACGAGCGCTTGCGGCGTCATCGTGATGCACGCCGGCGAGGTCGCTGCTCCCGCGCGCACGCACGCGACGGTGCAGCTCGATACCTCGGCAGCGGCGTTTGTTGCCGAGAAGGCACGCGAAGCGGCTGCCGAGGCCGCGCGCGAGGCCGAAAAGCCGGGCCGCCGCCGTCGTGGCAAGCTGCTGGGCGAGCCTAAGTCGGAGGCCAAGCTTCCGGGCGGCGTGGTGCAGCCCTCGCTGCCGTTTGGCGACCCGGAGCCCGCAGCCGAGCCCGCAGCCGAACAGGAGACGCCGGCCGCCGAGCAGGCTGCCCCCGCCGCCGAGACCGTCGCGCCCGAGGTCACGCCCGCTGCCGCCGAGACGGAGCCGGAGCCCAGCGACCACCTGGTCGCCATGATGCGCCGCAGCGCCCGCCGCGAGGAAGCCTACGTGCCCACCTCGCAGCTCCGCCGCTTTACCCTGCCCGATTCGGCGCCCATCATGCGCCGCGTCATGGGATTCCTTTCCGACCAGGCCCGCACGCTCATCCATGCCGGCGTGTCGCGCGACCGCATCTGCATCGATCCCGGTCCGGGCTTTGGCAAGACGGCTAACGAGGATATCGTCATCCAGCGCGAGACCGCCAAGATGGCATCGCTGGGCTATCCGCTCATGTGCGCCGTGTCGCGCAAGCGCTTTGTGGGCGCCGTCTCGGGCGTGACCGAGGCCGCCGAGCGCGATGCCGCCACGTTTGGTGTGTGCCTGGGTGCGATCCAGGCCGGCGCCAACATCGTGCGCGTGCACGACGTCGCCGGCTTTGCGCAGTTCCTGAACGGCTACTGGGCCGTTGCCAAGCCGCAGCCGCGCCGCGCGTTTGTGGCCGTGGGCTCCAACCTGGGGCATCGCTGTGACAACATCCGCGCCGCGCGCGACATGATCGCCGAGATTCCGCTCACCTGCGTGTCCAACTGCTCGCGCATCTACGAGAGCGAGCCGGCCTACGAGACGCGCCAAGACGCGTTCGCCAACGCCGTCATCGAGATCAAGACCGAGCTGGCGCCGCTGGTGCTGCTCGACGAGCTCATGAAGATCGAGGCCGAGCTGGGCCGCGACCGTTCCAAAAAGGCCAAGGCCAACGGCCCGCGCACTATCGACCTGGACCTGCTGTGGATGGATGGCGAGACCCACGGCGGCAAAAAACTGCGCCTGCCGCATCCGCTGATCGGCGAGCGCGACTTTGTGCTGGTGCCGCTCGAGGACCTGATGCACGACCCGGCGCGGTTCTTCCGCTACAACGGCGTCGAGGTCAAGGAGCCCGAGGATCGCGTGGGCCATATCGTGGGCGAATTGGGGCGTATGTAGATGATCGAGATGAATGCTGTTGCCGCCGGTACCGAGCTCGACGCGGCGCGTGACGCGGGCCGCGAGGGCGTGTCCGCGGGCTGGTGCGCGTGGAGCGCGGGCGATGCTTCGCTGACGTTTTCGCTGGTCGTGCGCCCCGATGTGAATATGCACGCCTTCCACGGCCTGCCGTTTGTGGCCGCGATGGGCATGATGGATGCGCTCGTGGGCACGGCTTCGACGCCGGGGTTGGGCCTTGACGGTAAAGTGGGTATCCAGTGGCCGAGCGATATCGTGTGCGGTGCGCCTGCGTTTGAGACGTCACTCGCGCGCGTTGCCGTGAACGGCGGTGCCGGTGCTGCGGGCATGTTTGCCGCGGTGACGGTTGGTATTGAGCGTGCGGCGCTGGGTGAGCTTGGCGTGGATATGGCAGATGAGGCGCTGATCGAGGCATTGGCCGCCGCCGTGCTGGTCCGCGTGGACACCTGGGCAGTTGCCGCCAACACGCCGCAGGGCGCCGCCGGCCCGCTGGCTCCGGTGCTGGGCGAGTACTTTGACATGGTGCCACTGCTGGGTCGTCAGGTCGCGGCGGTGTCGCCCAGCGGTTTGCCGCTTGCGGTCGGTGTGTTTGCGGGCCTGGACATCTGGGGTCGCGCGACCATCAAGACCGATGCCGGCGAGCAGGAGTTTCCGCCCGAGGCCGTACGGATTCGCGGACTGTAACGCGAGGCGCCCGCGCTCAAAGATAGCGATGACAACAAGACCCTCCTCGGCTGTGCCGGGGAGGGTCTTTACGCGACTACAGGGTGGCATCGCGGTTCTATTCCTCAAAATTGAAAATATTTCGATTTTGAGGAATAGAATTAAGCCAGCTCGGCCTTTAACGAGGTATATTCGTTGCAGAGTCTATTCCTCAAAACTGAATAATTTTCGTTTTTGAGGAATAGCGATAGAAGACCGCAGGGAGGCACCAATGAAACTCATCAATAGAACGTCATATATGGACACGTTGACGAGCCTTATTGGCGTGCCGGACATCAAGGTCATAACGGGCATCCGCCGTAGCGGTAAGTCAAAATTGCTCGAGGCCCTCCGCGATTACGTGGAGGCGAATCTGTCCAATTCGAATGTCATCCATATCAATTACAACCTCGACGAGTTCGAGGGCCTGCTCGAATATCATGCCCTGCTCGCCTATGTGAAAGAGCATCGAGTGTCCGACAAGCAAAACTTCCTGCTTATCGACGAGGTTCAGATGTGCGACGGCTTTGAACGCGCGATCAACAGCCTCCATGCATCCGAGCAGTACGACATCTTCATCACCGGATCGAACGCCTTTTTGCTGTCGAGTGATCTGTCGACGCTCTTTACGGGGCGCACCTTCGAGATCGAGGTTTTCCCATTCTCGTTTGAGGAGTATCGTCTCTATGGCGACGAGAGCGAGGTCGACCGCGACTTCGATGAGTACGCGAGAACCGGCGGCATGTCTGGCTCTTACCCTTATCCACTGCAGGAGCAGCGCTATCAATATCTCTCCAACGTCTTTAAGACGCTCATTGTGAGAGATATCGTGCAGCGGCATAACGTGAGAAACGAATCGGCGCTGCTGCGCATTGCCGATTACATGATGGACAACGTTTCCAACATTACGTCGGCACGCAACATTACTGATGCATTAAATGCGGATGGGCTAAAGATTACGAACAAGACCGTCGGCACGTACATGGGGTACCTGTGCGATGCGTTTGCCTTCTATAAAGTTCGTCGATACGACATTCGCGGCAAAAAATACCTTAAGAGCGGCGAGAAGTACTATCTGGCGGACCATGCGTTTAAATACGCACTGCTCGGTACACGCGATATGGACTGGGGTCGCGTGTACGAGAACATGGTGGCCATCGAGCTGCTGCGCCGCGGATACGAGGTATACGTCGGCGTACTCTATAAAAAGGAAATAGACTTTGTAGCAATCAAGCGAAGCGAGAAGCTCTACATTCAGGTGAGCGACGACATCAGCTCGGATAAGACATTTGAACGCGAGATTTCACCACTGCTGAGCATTGGCGACGCGTACCCCAAGATGATTCTCGCCCGCACGCATCACGAGGCCACGGACCGCAATGGGGTGCAGATCGTGGACCTGGCGAGGTGGTTGTGCGGCGAGGCTTAGCAAAAAATCCTATTCCTCAAAACTGAAAAATTTTCGATTTTGAGGAATAGGATTGGCGGCTGGTTGCTGCGACCTGGCGTTTACTCTATCCCAGCTCCTGCATGCGGCGGTAGATTTCGCAGATACCCTTGATGGTGAGCTGTCCGTCGACCACGTCGAAGGCGTCGGTCGAATCGGCGACGATGCTGGCGAGGCCGCCCGTGGCGATAACGGTGGCATCCTCGCGCCCCAGCTCGCGCTTCATGCGCGCGACCAGGCCCTCGGCCATGGCGGCGGCGCCCGTTACGGCGCCGACCTTGATGCACTCCTCGGTATCACGGCCGATGGCGTGCTCGGGCGCCTCGAGCGGAACGCTGGCGAGCTTGGCGGCTCGGGCGGCGAGTGCGTCCATCGAAATGCGGATGCCCGGCGCAATCGCTCCACCAATGTAATAGCCGTCCTCGTCGATGACGTCGATATTGGTTGCGGTGCCAAAGTCCACCACGATCGCCGGAGCGCCGTAGAAGGTCTCGGCAGCGACGGCGTTGGCGATGCGGTCGGCACCAACGGCCTGGGGGCGTGCCGCCCGCAGCTTGGTCACGGCCGCCGTCTGCGGCCCAATGACGATGGCGTCCGCCGCGATGCGGTCGGCCACGGCGTGCCACTCGCGCGAGAGCTGCGGCACCACGCCGGCAAAGGCGATCGCGTCGACCGCATCGAGCGAAAGGCCGTACATCTTAAAGAAGCCCATCAGGCGCACATGGATCTCGTCGGCGGTATAGGAGCGGTCGGTGGGCATGCGCCACGACTGCACCAGCTCGTCTCCGTCAAACAGGCCCATGGCCGTCTGCGTGTTTCCCATATCGATAGCGAGCAGCATGTCTACTCCCGGTGTTGGCATAAAAGGACGCGCACCATTGTATACGCGCCGTCGACGGCGCTCGGCTGCGATTCGTTTACGGTGATAGGGGCTGAGGGGTTTAAATATGAAGGAATTATGCTCTACGAGATTTTCCTTGCCGTTTACCGAACTCCCACGTAATATTCTTTCTTGCGCACATGAGGCGCCCAGACATTGCGGGGTGGAGCAGTCTGGTAGCTCGCCGGGCTCATAACCCGGAGGTCGTAGGTTCAAATCCTGCCCCCGCGACCAAGAACTTGCAGCTCGTCGGCCTAGCCGGCGAGCTTTTTTGTTATTCCGGGACCGTGTTTTCGGTCCAATTCTCAGCCTCTCAAACAAAATCTCGATCTGTAACATCTAGACCCGATTTGGGCGGCTAGGTGTTACAGATTGAGATGTTGAGTCCCCGCCTGGACGGTTTGTCTAAATCTGTAACACGAGGGACGGATTTTGCCGAGTTGTTGTTATAGATTGAGATTTTCTAGCAGGCGGGTTTTGTTTGTCTCGATCTGTAACAGTAAGACCCAGTTTTGCCGCGTAACTGTTACAGATTGAGACAAACCGAAGGGCCACCCCGCCCACCCCCATCCACCTGCCGCCACCTGATATTCGCCGATTTTCGTTGTGCCGCTGTACCCCCATGCCATATCCTCTAGACAACTACGCGGCATCATCGCCGCCGCGCCTACAAGAGAGGAATATCCATGACCGCACCTGCATCCAAGCTGCTCCAGCCCATTACGGTTGGCCCCCTTGAGCTCAAGAACCGCATTATGTTTCCGCCGCTGACCACCGGCTACGAGGAGCGTGACGGTTCCATCGGCGAGCGCAGCCTGGCTTTTTACGAGCGCTTGGCCCGTGGCGGCGTGAGCTACATCGTCATCGGCGACGTCGCTCCCGTCATGACCGCAAGCCCCACGCCCAAGCTGGCAACCGACGCCCAGATCCCCACGTTTAAGGCGCTGGCCGACGCCGTCCACAAGCACGGCGCCAAGGTCGCGCTGCAGCTGTTCCACCCCGAGTACGACGTGCCCGGCGTCGGCCGCATGGTCATGGGTTCCATGGCCGCCGCCAAGGCCGCGCAGGAGGCCAAGGCCGCCGGCGACGAGGAGACCTTTGCCGCCAAGATGGCCGAGTCCAACGAGATCCGCAAGCAGGCCTACGCCAAGCTGCACCACGACATGCAGCACTTTGTGAATGAGGCCAGCGTGGAGCAGCTCACCCAGATCAAGGAGGCCATCGCCGCCTCGGCCGCCCGCGCGCAGCAGGCTGGGATCGACGCCATCGAGGTCCACGGCGACCGCCTGGTGGGTTCGCTGTGCTCGGCCATCCTCAACCAGCGCACCGACGAGTACGGCGGCTCGTTCGAGAATCGCGTCCGTTATGCGCTGGAGGTCGTCGCCGCCATTAAAGAAGCCGCACCGCAGCTGATGGTTGAGTACAAGCTCCCCGTGATCATGGAGAACCCCGACGGCACGCCGCGCGGCAAGGGCGGCCTGCTGCCCGACGAGGCCTGCGAGTTCGCCAAACTGCTCGAGGGCGCCGGCATCGACATGATCCAGGTGGCGCAGGCAAACCACACCGGCAACATGGGCGACACCATTCCGCCCATGGGCGCTATGCCCTACAACTGGACGCTGCCCGTGGCCGAGCGCGTCAAGGCCCTGGTCTCCGTGCCGGTGGCAACCGTCGGCCGCGTGGTCTCGGTCGAGGCCGGCGAGAAGATTCTGGAAGACGGCGCGGCTGACATCATCGCCTATGGCCGCTCGCTCATGTGCGACCCCGACATTGCGCTCAAGGCCGCCACGGGCGAGCCCATCCGCGAGTGCCTCAACTGCAACAAGGGCTGCGTCGACGCGATTCAAAACCGCAAGTACATCTCGTGCGTTCTCAATGCCGAGAACGGCGACGAGGCGACCATCGCCATCAAGCCGGGTGAGGGCGACAAGAAGATCGCCGTGGTGGGCGGCGGCATCGCCGGCCTGGAGGCCGCGCGTGTGGCGGCCAAGCGCGGCTACGACGTGACCGTCTACGAGGCGAGCGACCACGTGGGCGGCCAGATTGTGCTGGCGGCCGCGCCTCCGCGCAAGGACGAGATCATGCGCTCGGTCGAGTACTACGAGAAGATTCTGCCTGGCCTGGGCGTGAAGGTTGAGCTCAATCATGCCGCTACCGCTGAGGACCTCAACGCCGCCGATGCCGCGATTGTGGCTGTGGGCGCACACGACGTGGTCATCCCCGTTCCGGGTGCCGATTCGGACAAGGTCGTCTCGAGCTGGGACGTGCTGGCCGGCAAGGTGGAGCTTACGGGCCGCGTCGCCGTCATTGGCGGTGGCCTGGTGGGCACCGAGACTGCCGAGTGCCTGCTGCAGCACGGCTGCGAGGTGGCGATTGTGGAGATGCTCGACAAGATTGCCGCGGGCGAGTCCGAGACCATTCTGCCGCTGATTATGAGCGACTTTGCCGAGCACAACGTGGAGCAGCACGTGAAGACCCGCCTGACCGCCATTACCGACGAGGGCGTGGAGGCAATTCGCACCACCGAGGACGGCGCCGAGGAGCCGGTAAAGATCGCCTGCGATTATGTGGTGATGGCCGTGGGCTCCAAGGCCAACGCGTTTGACCTGGACGGCGTGACGGTGCCCGTGACCTGCGCGGGCGACTGCTCGGGCGAGCGCACCGCCGACATTGCGAGCGCCATCCGCACGGCGTATCATGCGGCCAACGAGCTGTAGTTGAGCATCGCGGCCAGGCGGGGCGGTAGCACGGATTCGTCTCGCCCGGCTGTGTCCCGTCGGGTGTCAACCGGTGCGGGGCCTGCAAGCGCAGCAGGTCCCGCCCTTTTTGTTTTGCTCCGGTGGATGGCAATGAGCGGTAATCATGAGGAGTGAGGGCGTCTACTACCTTGCAGATCACTCAAAATTATTGGGGGAGGGGTTAATAACTATATCCTCTATACCAAAGGACATAAAGAGATGCCAATTTTGTTGACAAGCGAATGACGATTAGCTGTGAGTCAGCTACCAGCGTAAATAATCGATAAAGATATGTCGTAATTTGGTGCCAAATGCCCAGATAATGCCGCGTCTATTTTAATTAACTGCTTTGAGCAAACAGTAAAATGCTACTATCTAACTTGCACGTAAGAAAGCAGATTAACGGTTAAGGCTAAGAAGTGGCAGGTATGTCGGAAGCAACTAGGACTCGTACGCATGCGCCCGAGGTTAGGCAGCGCGCCGTCGAGATCCTCCAAGAGGGGGTCGGTCATCGCGCCCTCGCCGCAAAGCTTGGCATTCCCCAGGCCACGGCTCGTCAGTGGGCCCGCGCATATGCCGTGGGCGGTGCCGACGCCGTGCTCAACGCGGGCGCTCGTCATCACACCTATTCGTACGACGTAAAGCTCGCCGTGGTTAAGGACCGTTTGGAAAACGGCCTGACGGTTCGCGAGGCCATGATCAAGCACAAGATTCCCAGCGAGTCTTCGGTCAAGGCTTGGTGCCGTCAGTATCGCGATGGCGGCGCCGACGCGCTGATCGATAAGCCGCGCGGCCGCAAGCCGCGCGTTAAAAAGGCGGAATAGCGAACGGGATGGTGCGCCCACAGGGGCGCATTTTTCTTGCCGCCCCTCTGCTCCAAAGCGGACGTGCCCTTGCCCCGTACGCCTAAAACTCCCCAGTTGACCGAAAACCTGCCGCCGCTGCTCCTCAATTGAGCTATAACGTTAAACAATTGCAGCGTTTTTGCATGGGGGAGTGATGGTATGACGCTACTGTATTTCCTTACCCTGTTTCCGCTGGTACCGGCGCTGGGCATGCTGCTCGCGCGCGGTGACCGCGCCCGCGATGCGGTGGGGCTCATAGGTTCCGGCATTATTATGGCGGTGACAGTTGTAGTCGCCGTCATGTTTTTTGGCACGGGTCCGCAGAGCTTTGAGGTTGCCCCCGGCACCTCGCATGTGCTCTCGATCATCAGCTCCGCCATCGATGTCATCCTGTGCGCCGTCATACTGTACAACGCGTACAAATATAGGAACGCGCTCACCACGGTGCTCGGCATAGTCCAGCTGGTGGGCTCGCTCGCCTTTGCAGCCATGACGCTGCCCGCGGCCGAAGCCGTCACGGCGACGCCGCTCTACCTGGACTACATGAGCGTGATCATGGTCCTTGCCGTCGGCATCGTCGGCAGCCTTATCTGCGTGTATGCCCTGGGCTACATGAAGGACTTCCAAGCGCACGACGAGCACGAGGCCGCGCTGCGCGGGCAGACCGCGCCCGACCGTCGCCCGCAGTTCCTGGCGCTCATGTTCCTGTTCCTCTCGGCCATGTTCGTCATCGTGACGAGCGACAACCTTGAGTGGCTGTTCTGCGGCTGGGAAATCACCACCGTGTGCTCGTTCCTCATGATTGGCTACACGCGCACGCCCGAGGCCATTAAAAACGCCTTCACCCAGATCATCCTCAACATGCTGGGCGGCATCGCGTTTTTGGCCGGCCTCATGTACCTGCACGTTAACGGCATGCCGCTGACCATCTCGGGCATGATCGAGCTTTCCGGCGCTGGCACCACGCGGTCGGCGCTGCTGGTGATGCCGGTCATTCTGCTGTCGCTCGCCGCCCTTACCAAGGCCGCGCAGATGCCGTTCCATACCTGGCTGCTCGGTGCTATGGTTGCCCCCACTCCCACGAGCGCCCTGCTGCATTCTTCTACCATGGTCAAAGCCGGCGTGTTCCTGATGGTCAAGCTGAGCCCGCTCTATGCCATCTATCCCGTGACTGGCTTTATGGTCACGAGTGTGGGTGCCATCACGTTTTTGCTCGCTGCCCTCATGGCCATCTCGCAGAGCAACGCCAAACGCGTGCTCGCGTACTCCACCATCTCCAACCTGGGCCTTATCAGCGCCTGCCTGGGCGTCGGCGCGCCCGAGGCCGTGTGGGCCGCCATCTTCCTGATCCTGTTCCATACGGTGGCAAAGTCGCTGCTGTTCCTGTGCGTGGGCACGGCCGAGCATCATATCGGCAGCCGCAATATCGAGGACATGGACGGTATGTTCAGCCGCATGCCGCACCTGACACGCCTGATGATGCTGGGCATCATGGGCATGTTCGTGGCGCCGTTTGGCATGCTCGTGTCCAAGTGGGGCGCCCTGGTGGCGTTTGCGCAGACCGGCAACGTGCTCATGATCATGGTGCTTGCCTTTGGCTCGGCCGCGACGTTTTACTTCTGGGGCAAGTGGCTTGCCAAGCTTTCGGGCGTCGACCCCACGGCTCAAAACGTTGAGGTCAATGTCCATAAGACCGAATGGATGGCGCTCAACACCATCGCCGCGCTGCTGATTCTGTGCTGCGTGGCGTTCCCGGTTATCTCGAGCGGCCTGGTGTCGCCTTACCTCGCCATGGTGTTTGGCCGCGTGCCGTACGTTATTGGCAAGGACGCCATGTATCTGATGGTGGTTATCGTGGCGTTTATCGCCGTGGTGCTGCTGACGTCGTTCCGCGTGAGCAATAAGCCGCACGTCAACGTGTACCTTTCGGGCGTGGGAACCGACAAATATCGCCATTTCCGCGGCTCGATGGGACACGAGGTGAAGGCCGAAAAGCGCAATTGGTACTCGGAGGACGCCCTTGGCGAGAAGCGTATTGGCCCCGCGGGTAGCGTCGTGTGCTGCAGCATTATCTTGTTTGCGCTGCTGTGTTGCGCGTGGATTGGACCCGAGCGACTTGCCATGAGCGCGCCCTCGGTGTTGCGCGGCAAGTATTTCGAAGGCTCGGGCGTCGTGGGCATCTTTATAGGCACCGTGGCGTTTGTCCTGATTGCGCCGCTTCTGGGCGGTCTGATCGACGGCATCGATCGCAAGCTGTCCGCCCGCATGCAGGGCCGCGTGGGCCCGCGCCTGCTGCAGCCCTTCTACGATGTGGCCAAGCTCCTGCGCAAGGCCCCTGCCAGCGTAAACACCATGGACGATACCTATATGGCGTGCGCGCTCATCTTTACCGTCGTGGGCGGCGGCATCTTTGTGTCGGGCTCCAACACGCTGCTGTGCGCTTTTATGGTGACGCTCGCCGCGATCTTTGTGGTGCTGGCGTCCGCCTCGACGCAAAGCCCGTTTGCTCAGGTCGGCGCCGACCGCGAGCTGCTGCAGGTCATGAGTTACGAGCCCGCTGTTCTGCTGATGAGCGTGGGCCTGTACCTTGCCACCGATAGCTTCGATTCCATCGCCGTGACGGGGCAGTCGGCCCCCATCATCGTGTACAGCGCGCCCATTTTCCTCGCACTGCTCGCGGTGCTTACCATCAAGCTGCGCAAGTCGCCGTTCGATCTTTCGTATTCGCATCACGCGCATCAGGAGATCGTCCAGGGCGTCGCCACCGAGATGAGCGGCGGCACGCTGGCCAAGATGACCCTTATGCACTGGTGCGAGACCGTGCTGTTTTTGATGTGGGTGGGCATGTTCTTTGTTTGGGACAACCCGGTGAGCTGGGTGGTCGCCCTGGTCGTGATGGCCGCGACGTACTTTGTCGAGGTGCTGATCGATAACACCTTCGCCCGTAGCACCTGGCGCAGCTGCTTTAAGCTCGGCTGGGGCGTGGCGCTGGTGTTTGGCCTGCTCAACCTTATGCCCATCCTCGTCGACGTGTTTATTTAGGAGGCGGCATCCATGGATCATAAAATGTCGCGCTCGCCGTGGGTTATTCATTACGACGGCTCGAGCTGCAACGGATGCGATATCGAGGTGCTGGCCTCGCTCACGCCACTGTTCGATGCGGAGCGCTTTGGCGTGGTCAACACCGGCAACCCCAAGCATGCGGATATCTTTTTGGTGACGGGTTCGGTCAATGCCCAGAACCTGCCCGTCGTGCGTCAGATCTACAACCAGATGCTCGAGCCCAAGTGCGTGGTGGCGTGCGGTATCTGCGCGTGCTCGGGCGGCGTGTTCCGCGATGCGTATAACGTGATCGGCGGCGTGGACCGCGCGATTCCCGTGGACGTGTACGCGCCCGGGTGCGCCATTCGCCCCGAGACCGTGATCGATGCCATCGTGGAGGCATGCGGCATCCTGGACCAGAAGGAGGCCGTGATGCGCGCCGGCGGCGACCCACTTACCGTGGGCGGCGCTGCTACCTGGGACGGTGGCGTTGAGCTGGGCGAGGACGGGTTTGTGGCTGCGGGGGCCGGCGACGCGCCTGCCGGGAAGCCCGCCGCGCCCGTCGCTGGCGACGCACCTGCTGGGACGCCCGCCGCTGCAAAGGAGGCCGAGTAATGCAAAAGGCAATCTATACCACCGTCGGGATCGATGAGCTCCTGGCGCATGTCCAGGCGCTCAAGGGCGTCGGCGCGCGCTTTGTGCAGATGCACGCCGAGCGCAACGTCGACGATGGCTCGTATCGCTTGGTCTATACGTTTATCAACGTTCGTGCTGCTCAGGAGCATATTGCGCAGGACGGTAGCTATGCGATCGAGAACCTGGTAGTCGAGGGTATCGACCAGTACCAGGAGATTCCGTCCATCAGCTCGTATTATCCGGCGGTATTCCCGTTTGAAAATGAGGCCCACGACCTATTTGGTCTTGCCATCACCGACATGCAGATTGACTTTAAGGGCTTTTTCTACCAGGTCTCGACTGCCGAGCCCATGAGCGTCATCACGCCCGAGGTGAAAGCCGCGCGCGAGAAGGCCATGAAGGTCCGCGCCGCCGCCGAGGCCAAGGCGCGCAAGGCCGCGGCCGAGAAGGCTGCCGCGGCTGCTGCAGGGGAGGGCGCTGCGAGCGCCGGCGATGCCGCAGGCGCCGCCGCTCAGCCCGCTGCGGCTGCCGGCTCCGATGCCCAGCATGACGAGGCTGCCGCCAAGGCCGCGCTCAAGGCTGCCGAGCTGGAAGCAAAGCTCGCCGCCATGGATCCCGAGAAAGCGGCCAAGGTCCGCGCGGCGCTTGCCGCCAAGGCCGCCCGCGACAAGCAGAAAAAGGAGGCGTAAGGTCCATGGCACATCGCTCCGTTATTCCGTTTGGCCCGCAACACCCGGTGCTGCCCGAGCCGCTTCATCTGGACCTGGTGATCGAGGACGACCGCGTCATCGAGGCAATTCCGCAGATCGGCTTTGTGCACCGCGGACTCGAGAAGCTCACCGAAAAGCGTGACATGCACCAGTTTGGTTACATCGCCGAGCGCATCTGCGGCATCTGCGCCGTGGGCCACAGCTGCGGCTATGCCAGCGCCTGCGAGCGCATGCTCGACATCGAGGTGCCCGGCCGCGTGCAGTATATCCGCACCATTTTGCATGAGCTTTCGCGCATTCACTCGCACCTGCTGTGGCTGGGCCTGCTCGCCGATGCCTTTGGCTTCGAGGCGCTGTTCTATCGTTCGTGGACCCTGCGCGAGCAGATTCTCAAGATCTTCGAGAGCACCTGCGGCGGCCGCGTGATCCTTTCGATCAACGAGATCGGCGGCCTTAAGCACGACATCGAGGACTCCGAGCTGGCGGGTATTGTCCAGACGCTCGATGCCATGCGTCCCGACTACGAGGCCCTGGTGCATACGTTTTTGGACGACAATAGCTGCGGCGAGCGCCTGCATGGCGTGGGCGTGATCAGCAAGAAGGATGCGCTGGAGCTTTCGATGGTCGGCCCGTTCGGCCGCGCCTCGGGCGTGGACTACGACGTGCGCATGTTTGGCGACGGTGCCTATGCGGATCTGGCCGCGTTTGAGCCTATCGTTGCTAGCGATGGCGACTGCTATGCCCGCTGCCAGGTGCGTTGTGCCGAGGTCACGAAGGCCATGGACATCATCAAGGAGCTTGTGGGCAAGATCCCGCACGACGGTATCGGTGGGCGCACCAAGCTCACGCCGGCCGACGGCGCGCGCGGCGAGGTTGTGATTGAGCAGCCGCGCGGCGAGGCGTATTACTATGTGCGCGGCAACGGCACCAAGAACCTGGACCGTTTTCGCGTGCGCACGCCGACGTCGCAAAACCTGGCAGGTCTGACGCATGCGCTGCAGGGCGTACTCTTTGCCAACGTGCCCATGATTATCCTGACCATCGACCCCTGCATTAGCTGCACGGAAAGGTAGGCGCGGCATGAGTTTACTGACATTTGCCAAGACGGCCTTGGGTTCTATGGTCAAGCAGCCGGTTACGGTTTGTTATCCGCAGGAGAAGCTGACGGCGCCCGAACGCTTGCGTGGGCATATCGTCAATGACATGGACGTGTGTATCTGCTGCGGCATGTGCGCGCGCCGTTGCCCGGCGGGCGCGCTCGCGGTCGATCGCAAGGGCGGAACGTGGTCGATCGATCCGTATGCCTGCGTGGTGTGCGGCGAGTGCATCGAAGGCTGCCCCAAACATTGCCTGACTATGGATACAGCCCGCACTCCGGTCGCAGCGGATAAGACTCCCACGGTAGAAACCAAACCGGAGTAGCTCTGGAATGGGGCTGGTATAGCGCTGGAATGGGGGCCGGTGGGGCAAAAATGCCCCACCGGCCCCGCGCTTAAACGCGCGGTTAGGCTGCCGCTAACAATACTATGCCGGTTTACGGGGCTGGATAGCGAACCTCCGACCATACAGAAAATTGCAAAAACAAAACCGACGCTCCTATAAGTTGTCAAGAGGCAGTTTGCGGGAGCGCTCCCTTCA
>CALBBA010000214.1 GCA_937926755.1 uncultured Collinsella sp. | reverse complement strand
CCGCGGTCGGCCACGCGTCGGGCGAAGTTCATCTCGTGCGTGATGACGATCATCGTCATACCCTGCTGGGCCAGACGGACCATGACCTCGAGCACCTCATTGATCATTTCGGGATCGAGGGCGCTCGTGGGCTCGTCAAAGAGCATGGCCTTGGGCTGCATGGCAAGCGAGCGGGCGATGGCTACACGCTGCTGCTGGCCGCCCGAGAGCTGTGCGGGCACCTTATCGGCCTGCTCGGCAACGCCCACGCGGCCCAGCAGGTCCATGGCACGCTCGCGGGCCTCGTCCTTGGAGACGCCCAGCACATCGACCGGTCCCAGCATGACGTTCTGCAGTACGGTCATATGTGCGAACAGGTTGAACTGCTGAAACACCATGCCCAGCTCGGCACGCATGCGGGCAAGGTCCTTGCCTTCCTGCGGCAAGGGTTGGCCCTCGATGAGGATCTCGCCCGAGTCGATGGTCTCCAAGCGGTTGATGGTGCGGCACATGGTCGATTTGCCCGAACCCGAGGGGCCAATCACAACAACGACCTCGCCGCGGTCGACCGACAGGTTGATGTCGTTGAGAACGTGCAGGTCGCCATAGTGCTTATCGACGTGCTTGAGCTCGATAAGCGGCTGGTTGCCAGAAGTAGAAGTGCTCTGTGCCATGGTGCTCGGCTCCTTATGACTCGAAATGGTAAAGCGTTAGCGGATGATGGTCGCGCCGGTCTTGTGCGAAACGTAGACAGCGGCCTTGTTGATCGCGACGTTGATGAGGATATAGATGACCGCGATAACCAGGTAGACCGACACGAGGGCATCGTAGTTGGTAATGAGCACGCGGGCGTTTTGCATGAGGTCGGGGTAGCTCACCACATAGGCGACGGTGGTGTCTTTGACTACGACCACGAGCTGCGAAATCAACGACGGAATGATAAATCGAATCGCCTGCGGCAACACGATTTTAAAGGTGATTTTAGCTTTGGAGAGACCGAGCGCCTGGGCCGCCTCGATCTGGCCGCGCGGCACGGCATTGACGCCGGCGCGGAAGATTTCGGCAAGTACGCCGGCTGCAGCGAGCGCGACGGGGAGCGTGAGCATCCAAAACGACGGCAGCGCGATCTTGTACTGGGGCAGCACCAAAAAGAAGAAGTAGATGAACAGAAGGCTCGGCACGCCGCGGAAGAAATCGGTGAGCACGCGGCAGACCAGCTGCAGCGGCTTAATGTCGCTCGTGCGGCCGAGCATGAGAGCGAGGCCCAGCACCAGTGCGATGACGCCGGCGGTGAGTGCGACTTTAACGGTGCCCTCAAAGCCGGCAAGCAAGAACTTCCAGGTGGTGAGGTGCGTGAAGAAATACCAATAGTGGACCGAAAGCTGGCCGGTCACATAAAAGCGCTGCAGTACCAGGACGACGAGTGCGGCGACGGCAACAAGCGAGATGGCGGTGCCGATGCGAATCTTGGTGCGCATCTTGGGGCCGGGAGCCTCGTAGAGCGCATCGCGCATGGTGAGCGCGGAGGTGGGGTGCTTGCTCATCGGAGGATCCTCACCTTCTTATCGATGTGGTTGCCAATGTGGCTCACCACAAAGGCCGTGCCCAGGTAGCCGAGCGCCGAGATAAAGAACGCGGCGACGCCGCCGAGCGAGCGCGTGTTGATATAGCTCACCACGCCGGTGAGCTCCTGCGGCTTAAGCGGCACCTGGCTGCCGAGCGCGGTGGTGAGCATGACGGCGATAAAGAGGTTGGTCATGGGCAGCACGCTCGAGCGCAGTGCCTGCGGAATCACGATCTTGGCGAGGATGCGGTTAAAGCTCATGCCGAGCGAACGTGCGGCTTCCACCTGGCCGACCCCGACGGTGTTGATGCCGCTCATAAAGTTCTCGGAACCAAAGGCCGAGCCCAAAAGGACCGTGGCGACGATAACGCAGGTGCGGTAGGGTAGGACGACCTTGAGCGGCGGCAGTGCGTAGACGACGATGATGAGCAGCGCGATGCCGGGGATGTTACGGAAGACCTGGACATACAGGTCGCCAAAGACGCGCAGCGGCTTGAGCGGCGACACGCGCATCACGGTGACGGCGACGGCCAGCACCATGGCGATGGCAAACGACTCAAGCGTCATGCCCCAGGTTGCTAGCAGCGCGTCGATATAGTTCTGGCCATAGAGTGACCAGAGTTCGGAGAGACTCATGCGGACCTCCCGCCGATAAGGAAAGGGGCTCCCGTGTGTACGGAAGCCCCGACAACTCAGTGAGGAAACAGTTTAGCGCAATAAAGCGAATCGTGCGTTTCCGTATGGTTTCGCAGCGGCTGATGCCCAGCTTACGAGCCTAGGCGCCGACCTCGGGCAGCTCGGGAACATTGGTGTCGCCCGTACGGTCGCCGATGCAGATCTGCCACAGCTCGGTCCAGGTGCCGTCGTCCTCGATCTTCTTAAGGAAGTCGTTGACAAAGGCGACGCCGTCGGAATCGAGCGGCAGGCCGATGCCGTAGGGCTCCTTGCTGCCGAAGGGCTTGCCGGCGATCTTGTACTTACCGGGTTCGCGGACCAGGGCGCTCTGCTGCATGTTGTTATCGATGACGTAGGCGTCAACACGACCCTGCTGGAGTGCCTGGCGGGCCTCCTCGTCGGTCTTGAACTCCTGCTGGCTGGCCTTGGGGGCGAACTCCTCCAGGATGGCAGGGCCGTTGGAGCCGGACTGGACGGCGACGTTCTTATCGGCCAGATCGTCGACGCTCTTGATGTCGTCGTTATCGGCGAGCACCAGGATGGCCTGCTGCGTGTAGTAGTAGGGACCGGCAAAGGAGACGAGCTTCTTGCGCTCATCGGTAATGGTGTAGGTGGCGAAGACGGCGTCGACCTGGCCGTTCTGCAGGACGGACTCACGCGTGTCCGAGGTTACCTGGGTGATCTCGACCTTGTTCTCGCCCAGAATGTAGTTGGACAGGAGCTGTGCGATACCGGCATCGAAGCCGCGGGTCTGACCGTCTTTCTCGTTGAGGAGGGAGAAGAGCGTGGAGGTCTGAACGCCACCGATCTTAAAGACGCCGGCGTCCTTAACGGCCGTGGCCCAGGTGCTGGCAGCGATGGCGTCGTCATCGGCCTTGGGGCCGTTGTCGACGAGCTTGTCGAATGCCTTGGCGTCGAGCGTGGTGGAAGCCTCGGTATCTTCGGAGCTCTTGGAGGAGCCGGCGGCGGAACCCTTGTCGGCCTCGGCGCTGGTGTCGGAGCAGCCGGCAAGACCAAGGCCGGCGACGGTTGCGAAGGTGGCGGCAACGAAGCCGCGGCGGTCGAGAACGACCTGCTGGGAGAGGTTCTTGCTCATGGTAGAACACCTTTCTCAATAAAATCCCTAGCGGTTGAGTAGAGTTATACCCTATCGCGCTCAAATGGGTCAACACGAAATAACTCAGAAACATACTTGTCTTATGGGTTATTCTACCTACCAAAAAGGGACAGGTTTATTTTGGTAGGTTTTATCTGGGAAAACGTCGGTTATTACTGCTGAGACGGCGTTTCGCGGACGGCGTGGTCGCTCGCGGCGGTCGCTATAATGGCGGCAACGCGACGCATATATAAGTAAGGAGATCGCGTATGAACGGTTATTCGTTTTTCGCGCCGACCATGACTTAAAACCACCACAAAGGGGACGGGCGCCTTTGTGGTGGTTCTTGCAGATGCGGTGGCCTGTCTCGCTGCTTTGTCTCAATCTGTAACAGGTAGACGAGGAAATGGGTTCTAACTGCTACAGATCGAGATTTTCTCTTCAGGGGAATTCGAATGTCTCAATCTGTAACATCTGGACGGACAAAAGGTCTCTATCTGTTACAGATTGAGACAAACGTCAGGGACTAAGACGTCTTGTCTAGATCTGTAACAGTTAGACGGGAATTCGGGCCATAGATGTTACAGATTGAGATAATCGCGTCGCGAAAATAAAAACCTCCGCATGGGTGCTTCCCTTGCGGAGGTTTTTTACTCGTTCAGTAGCCTTACGGCCTCGGCGGCCATGTTCTCGACCGTCATGCCGTTCTGAGCGAGCAGCTCGTTGGGGTCGTAGCGGTCGGGGAAGCCCTTGGCGATGCCGAAGGTGCGCGTGCGCACGGGCGTGCAGGCCAAGTAGCACGCGACGCGTTCGCCCCAACCGCCGTCCAAGATGCCGTCCTCGAGGGTGACGACAACGCGATGCTCGGCGGCAAGGCTGTCGAGGAACTCACGGTCGAGCTCAGTTGCATAGCGCGGGTTGACGAGCGTGGCCTCGATGCCGTACTCGGCAGCCAAGCGGTTTGCCACGCGCTCGCCCAGCTCAAAGAAATCGCCGAGCGCGAGCACGGCCACGTCGCGGCCCTGGCGCACCACGTTGTAGCGCGCGACACCGTAATCGGCGTCCTCGGCAGGCGCCAAGTCGGGGCGGCTTACCAAGCCAATGCCCGGCACGCGAATCGCCACGGGATGCTCGCGGTGATCGAGCGACCAGCTCAGCATGGACAGATATTCCTCCATGCAGGCCGGCGCCAAGTAGTGCATGTTGGGAAGACCGCCAAGCATGGAAATATCAAAGAACGAGAGATGCGTCTCGGATGTGGTGCCAAAGATCGACGCGCCAAATACCAGGATGGTTGCGGGGGCGTCGTTGAGGCACAGGTCGTGCCACAGCTCGTCGTAGGCGCGCTGCAAAAACGTGCCGTACACACCAAAGACTGGCTTGGCGCCCGAGCGCGCAAGCGCGGTGGCAAAGGTGACGGCGTGCTCCTCGGCAATGCCCACGTCAACAAACTGTTTGCCGGCGGCAGCGCGAAGCTCGGGTGTAAAGCCCATGATGTAGGGCGTGGCGGCCGTGATGCCCACGACCTGCGGATCGCGCTCGATGGCGGCGCTGAGCGCCTCGCCCGTAATGTCGGCATAGGTGCGCGGCGCAGGCTCGCTCGGATGGCCCGGGCAGAGCTTGCGGCCGGTCGCCATGTCAAACGGACCCACGTGGTGCCAGCGCTCGGGGTCGCTCTGGGCCGGCTCAAAGCCCTTGCCCTTGGCGGTGGAGACGTGCAGCACGATGGGATGATCGATATTGCGCAGTTCCTGCAACGCATCGACGAGGGCCAACACATCGTTACCGGCGTCCAGGTAGCGGTAGTCGAGCCCCATCGCGCGGAAAACGTTGCGCTCGCAGGTGCCGTTGCTGGCGCGCAGCTCGGCCAGATTGCGATAGAGGCCACCGTGGTTCTCGGCGATGGACTGGTCGTTGTCATTGACGATGATGATCAGGTTGCTGTCGAGCTCGGCGGCGTTGTTAAAGCCCTCAAACGCCAAGCCGCCCGAAAGCGAGCCGTCGCCAATGATGGTGATGACGTTGTACGCATCTCCCGCCAGGTCACGAGCGTGCGCTAGGCCGCAGCCCAGGCTCACCGACGTGGAGGTATGGCCCATGGCAAACAGGTCATGCTCGGACTCGTCGGGATTGGCAAAGCCAGAAGCCTCACCATAACGCTCCGGATCGATATAGGTGTACGCGCGTCCAGTCAGCGCCTTGTGGGCGTAGGTCTGGTGCGAAACGTCAAAGACAATCTTGTCGATGGGGGAGTTAAACACGCGATGAAGCGCAACCGTAAGCTCAACGACGCCCAGGTTGGGGGCAACGTGCCCGCCGACGGCGGCGGAGCTTTCGAGGATTGCCTGGCGGATCTCGCCGCAGAGCAGCGGAAGCTCGGCGCGGTCGAGAGCCTTGACGTCCTCGGGCGTTGTCGTTTGCGTAAGCAGCATCGTTGTGGGTTACTCCATGCGAATCGTGCGCCGGCACTCCCTCGGCCGGCACAATTGCACAAGACAGTCTCGCACATTTTGGCGTTTGATATGTGACGGCGGCGCGGTAATTCGCCAACTGGTGGGGCAAAACGTTTTGTCCGATGCCATACTGATGTGTTCCATGATGTTTTTATCGATTGTGCGCAGGCCGTGGCTTGTCACCGCGGGCCGCTGGAAGGAGGCAGCATGTCCGATGCCGTTCTTGCCGAGAAAATCGCGCGCGAGGTCGACGATGCCGCCCGTCAGCTTGCCCAGGCGGGTCGCTTGGACCTGACGCGCGAGTTTATCCAGCATGGTGACGTGACGGTGTATACGCATGTGACATCGGTGGCGCGGGCAAGTCTGTCCTTTGCCGAGCGCCTGGGCCGCGTCGGTGTCTCGGTCGACCGCGCCTCGTTGCTGCGCGGAGCCCTGCTGCACGATTACTTTCTCTATGACTGGCATGATCCCGACCCAAGCCATCGGCTGCATGGCTTTCGCCACCCGTTTTTTGCCCTGGCGCGTGCCGAGGAAGATTTTGAGCTGACGTCGCGCGAGCGGAATATCATCGTGCGGCATATGTTTCCACTGGTGCCGGTGCCGCCGACGTGTCGTGAGGCATGGATTGTATGCCTGGCAGATAAATGGTGCGCGCTGCGCGAGACGGTCGCCGGTCGTCTGCCGCGCAGGGACGAGGTGGACGATGGCGTGAGTAAAGCATCGAGCGAAAAGAGGAGAGGGTAGACGGTGGGGACCGCGATCGACATGGCATTTGACGGCGCGACGCTTGCCGCCTGTCCGCTCTCGGCGCTGGTACTCTCGTTTGCCTTCTACGGTTTTTGCGGCTGGGTATGGGAGTCGACAGTCTGCGCCATGCTCAACCACGGACGCTTTGCCAACAGCGGCTTTTTGCTGGGGCCGTGTTGTCCTATCTATGGTGTGGGCGGCATAGCCTGCTGGCTTTTGTTGCGCGGGATTCCGGATGCCCCGAGCCAGTTTGTCGCCGCGGCGCTTGTATGCAGCGTGATTGAGTACAGCGTAGGCGTGCTGCTGGAAAAAACAACAGGCGCTCGCTTTTGGGACTATTCGCACCTGCCGTTTAACCTGCACGGACGCATCTGTCTGTACTGGGCATGCGCGTTTGGCTTGGGTGCGTTGTGCATTTGTCGCGTGGTGGAGCCGGCGGTGTTGGGCCTGCTTGGCCGCCTGCCGGTGCTGATTGTGCGGCTGTCCGCCTTTATCGTCGCGGTCGCGATGATGGTCGACGCGGTGTGCTCGTTGGCGAGCTGGCGGCGTCTGTCCGATCAGCTGGAGCGCGTCCGGGCTGACCTTGCCGACCGCATCAACGAGTCGCTTGCCGATGCCTCGGACTCAATGCTCGAGCGCATTCCCGATTCGACGATTGACTCGGTGACACAGACGCATATCCGTAGCCGTGCCGTTAACGCATGGCTGGCCGAGCTTGGCGACGCCGCGCTCGATGCCCTGCGCGAGAAGGCTTCGATGCCGACGTTTATCGCGGATGGTGCTCGCGGCCTGGCGCTCGCTGCCCGCCGCGTGGCCGATGCCGCGCCGAGCATGCCGCGTCCGTCGCTCGGTCGTCGCCTTGCCGGCAAGCGCATGAGCCGCCCGGTACCGAGCGTGTCACTCAGCCGCCGCGACCTACGCTTCTTTAACGCCTTCCCGCGTCTGCGCATCAATCGCTACGAAGGTGTCATTCGAGCAACTAATCTCCGCGACCGCGCCCACGAGCTGTTTCGGCGCTAGCCGGGATGGGCGCGCTCGCGGCTTCCTTGCTCGCGTATTTCCCGTTCGTTTCGCGCCCGTTGCCGCGCCGTTTCCAAGATTGCGGCACCGTTTCCATTCGACAACGCAGCGTTTAACAACGCCGTATCTGGTCTACACCAGTTGCCCCTCGGCCGCATTATGGGCGCCGACAACGTTCATGCGATCAAGGGGGAGCGAATGTACGATACGGGATCGACAACGTTTATGCTCATCTGCACCATGCTCGTGTTTTTAATGACACCGGGTCTGGCGTTTTTCTATGGCGGCCTGTCCAGGCGCAAAAATGTCATCAACACCATGCTCATGTGCTTTGGCGCCATTGGTCTGGTTGGTGTGCTGTGGATTGTTGCCGGCTGGTCGCTGGCCTACGGTGGCGACGGTTCTAGCCCGTTTATTGGCGGCTTTGACCAGTTGCTGTGCCTGCCGGTGCTCAACCAGGTGCTGCAGGCGGCCGAGGGCAATGCTGCGGATGGTGCCGTCTACCCTCAGATCATCAACATCGCCTTCCAGATGGCGTTTGCCATGATCACCGCCGCTATCGTTACGGGCAGTCTGGCAGGCCGCGTTAAGTTTGGTGCCATGACGGCCTTCCTGGGCATTTGGCTGCTCGTGGTCTATGCGCCGCTCGCCCACATGGTTTGGGGCGGCGATGGTTCCTTTATCGGCGACATCATCGGCGCACTCGACTTTGCCGGCGGCGACGTGGTACACATTTCGTCCGGTCTTACCGGCCTGATCCTCTGCTTAATGCTCGGCCGTCGTCGCGGCTTTGGCATGGTGAGCTATCGCCCGCATAACGTGCCGTTTGTGGCGCTGGGCGCCGGTCTACTTTGGTTTGGTTGGTTTGGCTTTAACGGCGGCAGCGAGTTTAAGGCCGACGCCGTGGCGGCACTCGCCATCCTCAACACCGTGACGGCCAGCGCGGCGGGTATGGTCTCGTGGCTTGCCGTCGAGCGCATGTATACCGGCCGCCCCACGCTGGTGGGTGCCAGCACCGGTTTGGTTGCGGGCCTTGTGGTGGTCACGCCCGGCGCGGGCTTTGTCGAGCCGTGGGCGGCGCTGGTCATGGGCCTGATCGTATCGCCTGTCTGCTACCTGGCCATCAGCCATCTCAAGACCAAGTTTGGCTACGACGATGCGCTCGACACGTTCGGTTGCCACGGTATCGGCGGCATCTTGGGCGGTGTGCTCACGGGCCTGTTCTGCGTGCCGGAGCTTTCGTGGACCGGTAAGGGCGGCCTGTTCTACACGGGCGACGTGTCGCTGCTCATCTCGCAGATCTTGGGCATTGTGGTGACGGTCGTCATTGTGCTGGTGCTCGATTTGGTGATCGCCGCGGTGGCCAAGATGCTGTTCCACGGCAGCCTGCGTGTGGACGAGGCCGACGAGGCGCTGGGCTTGGATGCGAGTCAGCACGGCGAGAGCGCGTATCCCTCGTTCTCCGGACTCGATTAGCAGCACGGCTTTCCCAGGCACCCGACCTTGCCCCTCAAACCGTCGCTTGCGTACCGAAGTACGCAGCGCTCCTCTTTCGGGGCAATCTCGGGCACCTGGAAAACCCGTGCCATGTGAAGGAAAATTCATTTCTTTTATTAAAGAGAGGAATTCACTATGAAGAAGATTACGGCAATCGTTCGTGCCGAGAAGCTTGAGGTTCTTAAAGACGCGCTGTTTGCTGCCGATGTTCGCGGCATGACGATTGATCAGGTGCAGGGCTGCGGCGCGCAGCATGGCTGGAAGGAATATGTGCGCGGCAACG
>CALBBA010000213.1 GCA_937926755.1 uncultured Collinsella sp. | reverse complement strand
AAGCATCGTTTCGTAGCTATAGCCAATGCAGAAAGAGAGGGCCACGGGAATCAAAAACGTAAGTCCCAGTGAAACGGTGCTCACCACGCCGCCGGCGCTTCCCGCAAGTCCCTCGCGCACCTCGGGCAGCATGTAGGGCAGCGACTGAACGACCGGACCAGCGACGGAGCTCGAAACGCCGATCGCAAACATCAGCCCCACAGAAGGATGGGAGACAAAAGCCTCTCCTGCCCACATAAGGGCACTTCCCGCCATTGCGGAGATGGCCATAAACACGCGATAATCGCCAAATTGCGCCCGCACATAGGGTCCAGCCACGCTGCCGACAATCGATCCAAGCGCCACGAAAGAGGCGAGAAGTCCAGCAGCCTTGGGTTCAGTTGAAGCCTCAAGCGCTGAAACAAGATAACCCGAGTACGCCGTAGCCGATGCAAGGGCAACTCCAAGCAGTATCGCCACGAGCCAAACTATCGGCATCTTGATTACCGCCGCAAACGCACTTGCCGACGATGCAGCAGGCTCCGCGCCCTGAACGCCAAAGCCATCTGCAGCCTGCAGAACATCTGCCGACGGCGCAACCAGCAGCCACAGCAATCCAAACACGGCAAACAAAACCGCGGCAAGGGCATATGCTCGTCCGGGCGTTGCAAAGAGAGGAGAGGTTGCAAGCGAGCAGGCGATTCCGCCCGACCCCGCAGCGTAGAACCATCCCATGGCCCTATCGGTTTCTCCGCCAAAAGCGGAACCAAGCACTTTTAGAACGATGGCATTCACGACGCATGGTGCCGCACCCAGAAGCATGGTCGCCGTGAACAGCGTCGCAAACGATGCGCACTCCGCGCGAGCAGCCGCTGCAATTGCAGAAATCGCCGACGCGATGAATACGAGCGCCTTCACGCCATATCGATCGGCGCAAACGCCGACAGGCATGCCGAATACAACGGCAGGAACAAACGGGGCAAACAGGACGGCTGAAAACTCGGCCGAGGTCAGATGCAGGTCCGACACAACCAGATGTGTCAATCCCGACACCTGATACTGCGCGTAGTTCGCAGCAAACACGATGCCGCACACCACAAACAGCAGGGCATATTTTTCGACCGTCCCTTTGCTCACGTTCATCACCCTATCTATGCTTCATCCTTGCGATAGACGACGCGTCCGTTAAAGATCGTCGTCTCGACTTCGAGATCGCGAAGCGCCATCGGGTTCATTTCAAACGGATTGCCCGACAGGATGACGATATCGGCAAGCTTGCCGGCGGCAAGGCTGCCCAAACGGCGCTCAAAGCCCTCGACATATGCTGAGCCGAGCGTGTGCGCTTGCAGCGTCTCGCCGAGCGTCAGGGCATTCTCGCGGAAGTATCCCTCCGCCGGGTGCCCGTCAAACTCGCTACGCGTCACCGCAGCATACACGGTATCGATAGTATCCATTAACAGCACCGCAGGCCAGTCAGTACCAAGCCCTAAGTGGATTCCGCCATCGGCCTCTTCCCTATAGCGCCACATGTGGCTCATGCGCTCTTCGCCAAGAGACTCCTCGTACACGCCCTGCCCAAGGCCTCCGATGGGATGCTGCGGCTGGACCGCAGCATTAATGCCCAGGCGCTTCATGCGAGCAATATCCTCGAGCTTCAGGTTATCTGTATGCTCGATAGCAAAACGCGCCCCCTTGTTGCCGCACACCTCCTCGGCACGCTCGACGGCATCGATAATCATCGTGGCCGATGCGTCGCCGATGGCATGAATACGAACATCGAAGCCATTCTTGCTGGCCTCGAGCATCATGCGGTCAAGCGTCTCCTGGTTGCATGCTGGTTCGCCGCGAAAGTCCTTCCCCGTAGGAGCGTTAAGATACGGCTCATGCATGTAGGCCGTGTACGCCTCGGGACAGCCGTCCAAAATGTACTTGAGACCCGCCATTCGGACGCGCTCGCCGTGATGACGCACACGCAGGGCCTGCGACTCTGCCATCGGAGCGTCGAGCGCAGAATAGTAGCTAATACGCAGCGTACTCAGGTCCTCGCTCGCCAGACGGTCATAGATGTCGTACACGCCGGGCGTGGTCACGCCCAAAGGATACATATCACCGATCGAAGTTATGCCGAGCTTGTTGAACTTGCGCATCGACTTGAGCAACGACGCATCAAGGTCCGGTTTGTTGAGCACAACATCGAGCAAGATGTTCGTCGCCTGGGGCTCAGACAGAAAGCCATTGGGCTCGCCGTTGTCAAAGTGGCGGATAAGGCCACCTTCAGGCGTCGGGGTATTGCGATCAATGCCAACCGCCCTAAGCGCGGCGGTATTGCACCACACCACGTGCATCGAAAAATCCGAAAGCACGATTGGGCGGTCGATATCGAGCGCATCGAGGCTGCGGCAATCAGGGTCAATCGGGTTTTCCCATGCAGGCGAATACCAACCCTGGCCGTAAATCCACGGATTGTCAGGGTGTTCGGCAGCAAACTTTGCCACAGCATCCACGCAAGCCTGCTCACTCGGCAGGAACATCAGATCGCAACAGAAGTCTTCATCCTTCTGGATTGAACCAAGCGCAAAATGCATGTGTGAATCGTTGAATCCGGGCATGACCAGTTTGTTGCCGGCGTCAATAACCTCAGTATCGGGACCGATAAACGGCTGCACCTTGTCGGGAGAGCCCACGGCCACAATCTCGCTGCCGCGAACTGCAACGCACCCAGCGCGAGGCTCAAGTTCCTCGGCCGTAAACAGCGCCGTCGTCTTAAGGACGATATC
>CALBBA010000212.1 GCA_937926755.1 uncultured Collinsella sp. | reverse complement strand
TGAGGTCGGACACGTAGCACTGGCGACGGTCGAGGGCATAACCGTAGATGCCGGCGTAGCCATCGCCACCATAGGTAGAGCCATCATCGCAGACCTCGTCGTGCCAGTTTGCGTGCGCAACGTCCTGAGCACGGTAGTAGACCTGCTTGTACTCGCCAGACGGGGTGATGTAGTACATCTGGACGCCGTCAATGGTCTGGCCCCAGATGCCGGCCATGCCATTAACGCTGTCGTTGTAGTTGGCGGTCTGTACCCAGCCGAGCCAACCGCTCTCCTTGGTGTGGACGCGGTAGCGCAGCGTTCCGCTGTCAACCCATGCGATCAGCATGTCGTGGGAGCCGTAGGGCATTCCGGCGAAGCCCTCGGAGTTGGAGTCGTTGAAGTTGGTTACGGCATCGTTCCACGCGCCGTAACGGTTGTGCAGCGCGTAGTGGATGTTCACGCTCTTGCCCGTGGACTTCGGGAAACTCGTACGGGCTGCAGAATAAGAGGGCTGATACGTACCGCCGTTACCGTCATTCGGCGCGATTGGTGAAACTTAGCCGCCGCCGAGGTAAGCTGCCACGGCCTGCTTGAACTCGGCCCACGTCTTTCCGTACTGACGGAAATAGCCGTTTGGATCGGTGTGGTCGGAGCCGCCCCAGCGCTTAGCCGCCTCTTAGTGGCTCAAGAGTCGGGACGTATCCCAACCATGAGCGCGGAGTTCATCGCCAGCCCACTTGACCGCCTCGCCCCACTGCTTGGAGAAGTCAGAAGCATTGGTCGCGTGGGCAAGCTCGATGCCGATGGTGGCGTAGTTGCCGTTGCCCACATGCCAGCACAGGCGGTTCTCGAGCACCGTGTTGTACACGGTGGAGCCGTCCAGCTCCATGACGTGATGCACGGCGTAGGTGTCATCACGCGACCACAACAAAGTGTGGTTGTAGGCAGAAGCGCCGGGGTTTGCCGTCTCGTGGATGACGAGGTAGGACGCATTGAGGTAGCCGTGGCCGTTGCTCACGTACTTGTTGACGCTCTGGTAGGCCTCCGCACAGCATGGGGCGGCAATGGCGGCCACGAGGGCGAGGGCGACGGCAATGGCGCTGCGGAGCCTTACCCTGCGCTTACCTATATCGTCTTTGGAATCTGTCATTTGACCTCCTTGGTCGAATAGGGTTCGTTGTATCCGAGCGCTCGCGCTGAGTCGGACACGCCGCTTGTGGTCGGGTCGGTCACCACGCCGAGCGCGACTAGGACGTTCAGGACGATGCACACGAGCTGCACCAGTGAGTCCTGAGTCACGGGCGGCACGATGCCGAAAATGCCGCAGACCTGGTAGACGAAAGCGAGTACAGTGGTGGCGAGAGCCAACAGCGTCGCCTTGTTCTTGAGTCGAAGTTTCCAATTGATGCGCATGGTCTTTTCCTTTCTAATCTGACCCGCCGACGCCCCTGTGCATGTCGCAGTT
>CALBBA010000211.1 GCA_937926755.1 uncultured Collinsella sp. | reverse complement strand
TAAGAAGTGGATGCCCGCTTCTATGAAGATGTTCTTCACCCCGCTGATCGTCGTCACCGTTACCGTCACCCTTGGCTATCTGGTCATTGGCCCCATCGCCACGCTCATCACCAACCTGCTTGGTGAGTTCTTCGCGCTGCTGTTTGGCCTGCCCATGATCGGCTCCCTCCTGGGCTGCACCCTCGTCGGTGCCTTCTGGATGTGCCTGGTCATCTTTGGCTTCCACTGGTCGCTCGTGCCCATCGCGCTGGTCAACCTGTCCACTCTGGGCCACGACTACATCCTGGGCTCCGTTATCGCCCACTCCTTCTCGCTGGGCGCCGTGCTCTTTGCCATGTATCTCAAGAACAAGGACGAGAAGTTCCGCGGTATCGCGCTGCCGGCCATGATCTCCGCCTTCTTCTTTGGCGTCACCGAGCCCGCTATCTACGGTGTCGCCCTGCCCGATAAGCAGGCCTTCATCAACGCCAGCATCGGTTCTGCCGTGGGCGGCCTCATCATCGGTATCTCCGGCGCCGTGGTGTACATGTCCGGTGGTCTGGGCGTCTTCAACTGGCTGTCCTTCATCGATCCCTCCGGTGTTAACGGCATCAACCACATGATCTGGGCTATTGTTGCCTCGCTCGTGGGTGCCGCCGTGGGCTTCGCGATCGAGTTCGTCACCTACAAGCCCGAGGCTGCCAAGTAGCCCAAACGACAAAGACTCGGTACCAGGCCGGCGGGGGAGCGCCCCGCCGGCTTTTTTCAAATGGACGAGGGGTCCCGCCCAGGCGGCGATAGAGGCCTCGCCACGAAACTGGCCTATCTACTACCTTTTAACGGTAGGGGCCAACCATACGGCGGTTTACCAAAAATCGCCAAGCCGTCTACCTGCGGTTTTATTTTTGGCAATTGCGGTGTGGTCAGGGGTTTGCGGTAAAAAGTAGTAGATAGGCCGGTTTCGTGGCGGCGGTTCCTGCGCGGGCCTCGCTCCGGACGCAAATTTCCCTGCGGACGCCGCTTCGACGTCCGCGCAACCACCCCCAACACGTACGAAAGGAGCCAACATGGCTTTTCCCGATGGATTTCTGTGGGGCGGCGCCACTGCCGCCAATCAGTGCGAAGGTGGATACAACGAGGACTGCAAGGACCTCGGGATTCCCGACATCATGACCGGCGGTACGGTCTCCGAGCCGCGCCACATTACCGACGGCATTCTGCCCCAGTACCACTATCCCAGCCACGAGGCCGTGGATATGTACCATCACTACCTCGACGACATCAAGCTCTTTGGCGAGATGGGCTTTAAGTGCTACCGCATGTCCATCAACTGGAGCCGCATCTTCCCCAACGGCGACGAGGCCGAGCCCAACCAGGCCGGCATCGAGTTCTACCGCCGCGTGTTCCAGGCCTGTCAGGAGCAGGGCATCGAGCCCATGGTTACCCTCAGCCACTACGAGCTGCCCTA
>CALBBA010000210.1 GCA_937926755.1 uncultured Collinsella sp. | reverse complement strand
CGAGCCCAGGACCTGACCGAGCGAAAAACTTACCCGCCTCGCCCGGCCAGGTCCGACGAGCCACGTTAACGAGCCGCCAAGATGGCGTCGATGAGCGTCAGTACGCCCCCGTCGTTGTTGCTCGGAATGCGCCACTTGGCATGTGCGTTCATGTGCTCCTCGGCATTGTCCACGATAAAGCTATGCCCGACGCGCTCCAGCATGGGGATGTCGTTGTAGGTGTCGCCCACGGCGGCAGCATCGGCAATATCGATGCCCAGGTGCTCGCACAGGTGCGCGACGCCGGCGCCCTTGTCGACACCCAGGTTCATAAAGTCGATCCACTCGCGCCCGGCGTTGGTGACGTAGAGCTTGTCCGAGAACTCGGGGCTATAGGCCTCGCGGAAAGCGGGCTCGGCGTCGTAGCCGGGGAAGAAGATCGAAATCTTGTTGGACTCGAGATCAATGCCCTCAAAGCTGTCGACGTAGTTGATTGTGTTGTAGTAGACGCTGATCTCGTCGTGGTATTGATGGTCGCGGGCAAGTACGTAGAACTCGTCGAAGCAGCACAGGACGGGGACAGCGCGAGGATCCTCCGAGGCACGGCTCAAGACCTGCTGATACAGCTCCACGTCAATATTGCTCTTATAGATATAGCTACCGCGATAGATCACGCACGCTCCGTTATCGGGACAAAAAGCGAGGCGGTTCTTAATGCCCTCGAACATTTCCTCGAGCTTGGGGGCGGGACGTCCGCTGGCGGGGCAGAAAACGATGCCTGCGTCGGCGAGCTTGTCCAGACGCTCGTCGAGACCCTGGGGCAGCACGCGCTCGTCGGTCAGCAGCGTCTTGTCCATATCGACGGCGAGAATCTTAATGTTGCCGATGTTGGCGTCCGATTCGTAAGTTTGCATAAAAATGCGCCTTTCGTTTCGAGATTGTTTCAGACGTTATAACCATCAACTAGTAGTCGAGCGTATTTTCGCAGGAATGGTGCGTATTTGCACTGCAATTCACAAACTAATGAAAAAACTTTTCAGAAATTTGAATTTGTCGCTTGCGCCGCGGGCACTTTAGCGTAATATAGCGACCATCGAAAACGGAGGCGGAAAAACAACCGCTTACCGAACATAAGGTACCGTTTGCGATATTTGAATTGCGCTCGGCGATACGTGAAAGGAGAGGCAGATGCAGTTCGTAAAGATCATCACCACTGCAGACAATGCCATCCGACGCCAGCGCGCAATTTCCCGACGACGATAACAATCGTCTCTGTCCGTATGGGGCGAATTGCCTCAACAGAGTCATTTTGAGGTCGTTGGGTTTAAGCACGACATAGCCGCATGTTTCTAGGGCATGCCTGTGATGCATTCTGCCGAATAACCTAATATTGCACGGTATTCGACCTTGAAATGACTTGCAACTGACCGTTGTTCTAACTAGCTACCAAGGGCGAAAGGAAACAGCCATGAGCAAGGAAAAAGTCGTTCTCGCATATTCCGGTGGTCTTGATACATCCGTATGTGTCAAGTGGCTCCAGGACGAGAAGAACCTCGATGTCGTTTGCGTCTGCGGCAACGTGGGCCAGGAGGAGACCGGCTTGGATGCCAAGAAGCAGAAGGCGCTTGACCTGGGCGTTCTCGATTGACAGGTGCTCGACCTGC
>CALBBA010000209.1 GCA_937926755.1 uncultured Collinsella sp. | reverse complement strand
GAAAATGGGAAAAATCTTTTTTGATTTCAATGCTTATCGAATACGCATGCTATGTGTATATAAACGCATGCGTATTTTCATTGAATTCCCCATGTGATCCGCGCGCAAATGTGGAGACAGGGACCACATGCCCAAAGCTCCTTCCAGCGGTTTTCTATCACACGACGGTTTTTCGGCGGAACTCGGCATGCTTTTGTCAGCATTTGGTTTGCTTCCCGTACTTACCCGCATGATGCCCCGGCAGATAATCGGCCATGCCCGCAATCCGCACGGCCTACGGTCGAAACCAGGGGAGGCCACATGGACGAAATCGTCTGCGCAAACACCGCATTCCGCTACTGGCGCTGCCCACCGCAGGTGCATGACCTCTACCCGCGCCTACCCAGCTCCGATGACGGCTGGCGGACCCTATCCCAAGCCCCTTTCGTAACCGATGTCCTCAAGACCCCGATTATCGCTGTTGCTTCGCCAGGTTGTTGTAATCACCACTCGGGATTGCGCTCCACTATTCGCTGGGAAGGGGCTTCGGATACCGGCACAACAACCGACACTCATTTAGGCTTTAGCGTCACCAATCCGCTTAACACGTTATTTACTATGACACGCTTTGTGTCCCAAATAGATCTCGTACTGGCTATGTACGAACTTTGCGGCTGGTTTTCTGTTTTCGAGCCGACCCCCGCTGTCGAAATGCAGTTAAAAACCGCGTTAAAGGAGAATCGCAATTCCAGCACGCAGGATCCGTTCGAACTTGGAGAAGGCGAAGACGAGATTCCTTGGAAACGAGTTTATGCCCGCACAACCGTAAAGGTCCCAGTAAATGAAGGCCAAACGAACAATCGCGAGGATGGAAGAGAGGTTACGAAACTCAAAGGTACTTCGCTTTGGATGAGAAAGCCACTCATCGAACTGAGCGACTTGCATCGATTCGCCGAAAAGGTCAAAAGTCAAATGTGGGGAAAGCAGTTTTATGATGCCGCTCAGCAGGTTATCGGCATTGCTGCATCTCCACTCGAGGTCGCGGGGGTCCTGCTTCTAAGTCGTTCTCGACGTCTAGGTGGTTCAGGATTCAGATACGTATACCTCAACGATTTAACCCCTCTATCCGAGGAAGCCCAAAGCATCGCAGGTCAAAAGGTTTGCTACGGTGACATCGTGATTGTAAACCCAATCCTAATGAAGGCAGCAATTATCGAAATCCAAGGTGAGGTCATCCATGGGTCAGGCGCGGTACTTGACCAAGATGCGGAGCGCATGACTGCGCTCCAGAGCATGGGTTTCGATGTGTTCTTGGTAACCCACGATATGCTTAACGACAAAAAACAGCTAGACGCCATAATCAAAAGCGTCTGCAGTCGTTTGGGGATTCGATATAAAGCCAAATCCGAGGCAATGAAGCGCGCCGAGACGCGACTGCGAGCAAATGTTCTGTGCAACTGGTTGGAACTCGGAAATTAGCCGGCGACAAGGCGCTAGAACGACCTAGTTTTCCTGCTAGTGAATTAGTATCATTTCAAAACTATGCCGGATTACGGGGCTGGACCCGGACCGGCCGTCCATACCCTGCATTTCACGGAATGCGCAAGCCGTCTACCTGCACTGATAATTGTCCTTGGGGGAAGCGGGCACTGCGGGGCGCGGCA
>CALBBA010000208.1 GCA_937926755.1 uncultured Collinsella sp. | reverse complement strand
GCCCGTCGCGAACGCGTACTCGCGGCCTTAGACGCCATGGGCCTCGACGTAGTAGAGCCCGCAGGAGCCTTCTACACTTTCCCGAGCATCAAAAAGTTCGGCCTAACCAGCGAAGACTTCTGCATCAAAGCCATCAAAGAGGCAAACGTAGCCCTAGTCCCGGGCGACTGTTTCGGAACCGAAGGCCACATCCGCCTAAGCTACTGCGTCTCCGACAAAGACCTAGACGAAGGCCTCCACCGCCTGTCCACCTTCATTTCGACCTTATAGTCCTCAGGGACGCAACACATCAGCCCACCGACCCAAGCATTATGAGCGGGGCGCGCCGGCCAACGGCAACCCTGGCTGTCCCAAAGTCAACACAGGTCGCGCCGCCAAAGGCCAGGCGCAAGCTTTTCGTAGATTCCGCACGAGCCGAAGAGCACTAAATGTGCTCTTCGTGCGAGCCCAGGACCTGACCGAGCGAAAAGCTTGCGCCTGGCCTTTGGCGGCGCGACCGAGATGATGGAATTGTGTGCAGCCAGGGTTGCCGTTGACCGACGCCGGGGTCCCCGCCATAATACTTTCGGTTCACGCACGAATCCGCTGCCAGAGACAGCCGGCGCAAACGGGTCTTACCCGCGAGCTTAATGGGACTTCCCGCCAGCCGAGGTGGTCGAGTAGATATGTCTTCTCGCCCCCGTCGCTCATGCAGCGCGGGGGCTTTCTTTTTGGACATGCCCCCGTCACGTCCTTGTGGCGGACCGTGCCCGGAAAGAATTCGAGGAGGTGTAATTCATGCCCCAGCAGTACAAAATCGACAAGGTTGCAGAGATCGAGTCCCGTATCGCCGAGAACGCCGGTCTGTTCGTCGTCAACTACAACGGTCTGACGGTTAAGCAGGCTCAGGAGCTGCGTCATCAGCTTCGCGAGTGCGGCGCCGAGATGAAGGTCTACAAGAACAACCTGGTCAAGATCGCCCTCAAGAACCAGGAGCAGCCCGAGCTCGACGAGATTCTCGCCGGTCCCGTCGCTTATGTGTTCTACGAGTCCGAGCCGGTCGAGGCCGCTAAGGCCCTTAAGGACTTCTCCGCTAAGTCCAAGGGCGTCCTTGAGATCAAGGGCGGTATCTCCGACGGCAAGGCCGTTTCCGCTGATGATGTTAAGGCTATCGCCGAGCTGCCCACCAAGGATCAGCTTCTCGGCCAGATCGCCGGTCTCATCTCCGGTTTCGCTCGCGACATCGCTGTCTGCGTCAACGGCGTTTCCTCTGGTCTCGCTCGTTCGATCCAGCAGGTCTCCGAGCAGAAGGCAGCCTAGTTGCTGTTTTCACCCGCGGCGGCAACGCCGCACCCCTGGCGCATTCGCGCTGTGTTTTAACTGATCTCCGTGCACAGACACGGAAACCGAAAGGACTTAGAAATGGCTAAGCTTACCACCGATGAGATCATCGATGCTCTTAAGGAAATGACCCTTCTCGAGGCTTCCGAGCTCGTCAAGGCTATCGAGGACACCTTCGGCGTTTCCGCCGCTGCTCCTGCCGCTGTTGTCGCCGCTCCCGCTGCTGGCGCTGCTGAGGCCGAGGAGAAGACCGAGTTTGACGTCGTGCTCGAGGGCTTCGGCGACAACAAGATCCAGGTCATCAAGGCCGTCCGTGAGCTCACCAACCTTGGCCTGAAGGAGGCCAAGGAGGTCGTCGAGGGCGCTCCCAAGGCTGTTCTCGAGGGTGCCAAGAAGGAGGACGCCGAGGCTGCCAAGGAGAAGCTCGAGGCTGCTGGCGCTGCTGTCACCCTCAAGTAATCAGGCTTTCTCGCCAGATTTCTTTGCAGACGGGGTTCGCATCGCGAGCCCCGTCTTTTTTGTTTTTCGGTCCCTCGACATCGGTAGCTCAAACTGCCATATTCTGTGACTTGCGTCGTATCGGGTGCCCTGCCGTTGGGCAATAAAATTGCACCATTCGAGCAATAATTTGCGTTGACCTGCTGAAGAATTGTCTCTGGCTTGTAGCGACATATAGTTCCAGCGGTAAGATGCTTGGGTATCGCAATTTGGTCTGCGGCTGTGCGCCGCACGCATGGGGCGCTTTTGCGCCTGCGAAAGGATCTTTGAATAACATGAAGGCAATCATCCCCGCCGCCGGTCTTGGCACGCGTTTTCTGCCTGGCACCAAGTGCACGCCCAAAGAGATGCTGCCGGTGCTCGACAAGCCCGTCATTCAGTACGTCGTCGAGGAGGCGCTCGACCCCGAGGAAGTCGACGACGCCATCATCGTTACTTCTCCCGGTAAGCCCGAGCTACTGAACTACTTCCAGCCCGATCGCTCGCTCGAGAACCTGCTGCGCGAGCGCGGCAAGAACGCCTATGCCGATGCCGTCGCCCACGCTGGCGGTATGCCGGTCGACTTCCGTTATCAGTACGAGCCCAAGGGCCTCGGCCATGCTATCCGCTCTGCTGCCGACGCCGTGGCAGGGGAGAACTTCCTGGTTCTTCTGGGTGACTACGTTGTGCCTAATCGCGACATCTGCGACAAGATGCTCGCCGTTTCCAAGGAGCACGGTGGCGCTTCGGTTATCGCCGTCGCTGCTTGCTCGCCCGAGGAAGTCAGCCGCTACGGTGTTATCGCCGGCGAGCGCGTCGGTTCGCTCGAGGGCGCCGAGGACGTTGCCGATGCAGAGCCGGGCGCTGTCTGGCGCATCGGCGGTCTGGTCGAGAAGCCCGCTCCCGAGGCGGCTCCGTCCAACCTGTACATTGTCGGCCGTTATCTGCTGAGCCCGCTGGTCATGGACCTGCTCGCTGATCAGCAGGCCGGCAAGGGCGGCGAGATTCAGCTCACCGACGCCATGGCCCGCTCGCTCGATCGCGAGGCCATGTATGCCGTCGTCATCGACCCGCTGTCGGGCTACGACACCGGCACTCCCTCTGGCTGGATGGCCACCAACGCCCTCATGGCTGCAAGCGATCCCCGCTTTGCCGATGCCTTCTGGGACGCCATCGACGAGCGCGGCGGATTGATGCGCAAGTAAGCCTTCGGACATCGACATTTACGGGCGCGGACCTCGGTTCGCGCCCGTTTTTTATAAGAGCTGCGATTGCCGGCTCTCTGTTCACAGAAAATATATGAACAGATGTTCGATACACATACATCTACCTGCGTATTTTCTGTCGAAAAACTTTGCTACTCCAAAAACTCAATCGCGTCAAGGCTTTTCTTGCCCAACGGTCGGTACCTGATAAACTATTAGATTGCGATAACTGGCGAAGCTATGCCTCGCCAACCCACCGAGCATTTCCGTGAAGGAGGAAAAACCTGGTGACCTACGCATACACTGCCACTGAGCGCAAGCGCGTCAGCTTCGGGAAAATCCCGGAGGCCATGGAGCTCCCCAACCTTATCTCTGTTCAAAGGGAATCCTTTGAGCGTTTTAAGGACGAGGGCCTTCGTGAGGCGTTCAAGGAATCCAGCCCCATCCAGAGCCAGAACCATGTTCTCGAGGTTACCTTCGGCGAGCATCAGTTCGGCGACCCCGCGCACACCGTCGAGGAGTGCCGCGAGAAGGATATGACCTATCAGGCTCCGCTTCTGACCGACGTCCGTCTCACCAACAAGGAGACCGGCGAGATCAAGGAGCAGCTCGTCTTCATGGGCGACTTCCCCATGATGACCGATCAGGGCACCTTCATCATCAACGGTACCGAGCGCATCGTCGTCTCGCAGCTCGTCCGCTCCCCGGGCGTGTACTACAGCTCCGAGATGGATTCGGGCAAGCAGATCTACAAGGCCCAGATCATCCCGTCCCGCGGTGCCTGGCTTGAGTTTGAGGTCGACAAGCGCGACCAGCTCATGGTCTCCATCGACCGTAAGCGCAAGCAGAGCGCCACGATGTTCCTGCGCGCCCTTGGCATTGCCGTCACCAACGACGACATCATCGAGCTGCTCGGCAACTCCGATGTGATCAAGCGCACCCTGGAGCGCGACACCGCCCTCACTCGCGAGGACGCCCTCATCGAGATCTACCGTCGCCTGCGCCCGGGCGAGCCTCCCACCGTGGACGCTTCCCGCAGCCTGCTCGAGGGCCTGCTCTTTAACCCGCAGCGCTACGATCTGGCCCGCGTCGGTCGTTACAAGGTCAACAAGAAGCTCAACCTCACCACCGAGGAGGAGGTCACGGTGCTCACCGACGAGGATATCGTCGCGACGCTGCGTTACCTGCTGTCCCTCGCTGCCGGCGAGCAGGGCTTCAAGGTCGATGACATCGACCACTTTGGCAACCGCCGCATCCGTACCGTCGGCGAGCTCGTCGCCAACCAGTTCCGTATCGGCATGAGCCGTATGGAGCGCGTCGTCCGTGAGCGCATGAGCTCCCAGGACATCGACGAGATCACCCCGCAGTCGCTCATCAACATTCGCCCGATCGTGGCCTCCATCAAGGAGTTCTTCGGTTCCTCGCAGCTCTCGCAGTTCATGGACCAGGCGAACCCCCTGACCGGTCTGACCCATAAGCGCCGTCTGTCCGCACTCGGCCCTGGTGGTCTTGCCGGCCACAAGTCCGGCTCCAGCCGCCGCACCAACGTGCCGACGGCCGTCCGCGACGTTCACAACTCGCACTACAGCCGCATGTGCCCGATCGAGACCCCCGAAGGCCCCAACATCGGCCTGATCGGCTCGCTCGCCCTCTACGCCCGCGTCAACGAGTACGGCTTCATCGAGGCTCCGTTCCGCCGCGTCGAGAACGGCGTTGCCACCGACCAGATCGACTGGATGACCGCTGACGAGGAAGAGAAGCACGTCATCGCGCCGGCCAACACGCCGCTCGATCCCAAGACCAACGAGTTCATCACGACCGATGCCGAGGGCAAGATCGTCCGTCCGCACACCGTGATCGCCCGTACCCGCGACTTCGACGGCTCCTTCGGCGCTCCCGCCGACGTGCCTGTCGAGGACGTCGACTACATGGACGTCTCGCCGCGTCAGATGCTCTCCGTCGCAGCCACGCTGATCCCGTTCCTCGAGCACGACGACGCCAAACGTACGCTGATGGGCGCTAACATGCAGCGTCAGGCCGTGCCGCTGGTTCACCCCGCCGCTCCCTATGTCGGTACTGGCATGGAGCGTCGCGCCGCTCTGGACTCCGGCGAGGTCACCCTGGCCAAGAACGCCGGCGAGGTCATCTTTGCCGACGCCGCCAAGATCATCGTCAAGCATGCCGGCGGCATGGACGAGTATCACCTGGCCAAGTACCAGCGCTCCAACCAGTCCACCTGCATCAACTACCGTCCGCTCGTGCGCGTCGGTGACACCGTTGAGCAGGGCGAGCCCCTGGCTGACGGTCCTTCGACCGATCATGGCGAGCTCGCACTGGGTCAGAACCTCACCGTGGCATACATGCCGTGGGAAGGCTTTAACTACGAGGACGGCATCGTCGTGTCCGAGCGCCTGGTGGCCGAGGACCTGCTGACGACCATCAACATCACCCGTCACGAGATCGACGCCCGCGACACCAAGCTCGGCCCCGAGGAGATCACCCGCGAGATCCCGAACCTCTCCGAGGACATGCTTGCCAACCTCGACGAGGACGGCATTATCCGCATCGGCGCCGAGGTCGGCCCTGGCGACATCCTGGTCGGCAAGGTCACGCCTAAGGGCGAGAGCGCTCTGACCGCCGAGGAGCGCCTGCTGCGCGCCATCTTTGGTGCCAAGGCCCACGACGTTCGCGACACCTCCCTTAAGATGCCTCACGGCGCATACGGCCGCGTCATCGACGTTGTCCGCTTTAGCCGCGAGAACGGCGACGATCTGGCCCCTGGCGTCAACGAGCAGGTGCGCGTCTACGTCGCCCAGCGTCGTAAGATCCAGCAGGGCGATAAGATCGCCGGCCGCCACGGCAACAAGGGTGTTATCTGTAACGTTCTGCCGGTCGAGGACATGCCCTACATGGCTGACGGTACCCCGATCGACGTTATCCTCAACCCGCTGGGCGTTCCCTCGCGTATGAACGTCGGCCAGCTGCTCGAGTGCCACCTTGGCTGGGCCGCTGCCTGCGGTTGGGATACCGAGCAGGCCGACTCCGACAAGTACGTCCCCGGTCCGTTCTTCACCGCGACGCCCGTCTTCGACGGCGCCAAGGAGGACGAGATCGCCGAGGTCATTCGTCGTGCCAACAAGAACATGCTCAACAAGGCCACCGCTGCCTTTGGCGATCACATGCGTCCCGAGTTCGTCACCCAGCTTGACGAGCGCGGCAAGACCCGTCTGTTCGACGGCCGCACCGGCGAGGAGTTCCGCGAGCCCATTACCGTGGGTACGTCCTACATTCTCAAGCTCGGCCACATGGTCGACGACAAGATCCACGCCCGTTCGACTGGCCCTTACAGCCTGGTCACCCAGCAGCCTCTGGGCGGCAAGGCCCAGTTCGGCGGCCAGCGCTTCG
>CALBBA010000207.1 GCA_937926755.1 uncultured Collinsella sp. | reverse complement strand
CACAAAGGGGACAGGCACCTTTGTGGTGGTTTATGCTATTCCGGGTGGAAGGGAGCGAGCAATGGCGTCTGAGGGCTTTTTTGAACGGGTGTACGAGGTGGTCGAGCAGATCCCCGAGGGGATGGTCGCCACGTATGGCCAGGTGGCGCTGCTTGCCGGTCGTCCACGAAGTGCGCGGTACGTGGGGTATGCCCTGCATAGTAATCCGCGCCCCGGCGAGATTCCCTGTCACCGCGTGGTGTTTGCCGATGGCCGCATATGCGATGGTTTTGCTTTTGGCGGTCCCGATGCTCAACGTGAGCTTTTGCTAGGGGAAGGTGTGGCGTTTAAGGACGACATGCACGTCGACTTGGCCGCCTGTCGCTGGCCTGCCGGGCTCTAGCGGTTCTGCCGTGGCGAAAACCACCACAAAGGCGCCTGTCCCCTTTGTGGTGGTTTTACGCTGTAGGTTTACCAGAGCTAACTTATGGAGAAGGTGTGGTGGCGTACTTTGCCGTCAGAAAGTAAACCACGGTGAACTATATTGGTTTCAGCAACGGAGCAGGCAATAGGCGATGAAAAAGCCTGCCCTGTTGAGTTTGATTCGCATTCCTCCCCTCTGTGCGATTCAACGGTGTACTTCGGGAACAGGCCCGCTGGCAACTAGCTGCCGGCGGGCCTGTTCCTGTTTGTCGAGGGGGTGCGATGGACGGAGCCGAAGCGGTCCGGCTCCAAAAAAGGCGGACGCCGTAGCGCCCGCCCTAAAGCAATCGAAAGCTCAAGCCAGCAGATCGGTCTAGTACACCATGCCCATGGCGTCCTGAACCTCGGCCAGTGTCTGCTCGGCGATCTCGTTGGCGCGACGGTTGCCCTCGTGCAGCACGTCCTTCACGTAATCCAGATCGTTCTCGTAGCGCTGGCGACGCTCGCGGATAGGTGCGAAGTACTCGTTGACGGCCTCGGTCACGTACTTCTTGAGCTGGCCGGAGCCGCCCATGCCAATCTCCTCGGCAATCTCGACCTCGGAGCGACCGGTGCAGATGGCGGCTGTCGAAAGCAGGCCAGACACGCCGGGGCGGTTCTCGGGATCGAATGTGATCATGCGCTCGGAGTCGGTCTGGCTCTTCTTGATGCGTTTGGCCGTCTCCTCGGCGGTCATCGAAATATTGATGGCGTTGCCATAGCTCTTGCTCATCTTGCGACCGTCCAGGCCCGGCAGCAGCGGGGTCTCGGACAGCAGCGCATCGACCTCGGGGAACACCTTGCCGTAGCGGTTGTTAAAGCGGCGGGCGATGGTGCGGGTGAGCTCGATGTGCGGCAGCTGGTCGCGACCGACCGGCACCACGTTGCCCTTGCAGAACAAGATGTCGCAAGCCTGGTGCACCGGGTAGGTGAGCAGAAGGCCAGTGAGCTCGTGGCCCGAGGCCTCCATCTCGGCCTTGACCGTGGGGTTGCGCGCCAGCTCGGCCTCGGAGACCAGCGACAGGAACGGCAGCATGAGCTGGTTGGCGGCGGGTACGGCGGAGTGCGCGTAGATCATGGTCTTGTCGGGGTCGATGCCGCAGGCAAGGTAGTCCATGACCATGTTGTACACGTTGTCCTGGATGTGCTCGGTCGTATCGCGGTCAGTGATGACTTGGTAGTCGGCGATGAGCACGTTGGTCTTGGCGCCCATGTTCTGCAGCTCAACACGGCCCTTGAGGGTGCCGAAGTAGTGACCCAGGTGCAGACGGCCGGTGGGGCGGTCGCCGGTGAGCATGGTGAACTTGTCGGGCGTCTTGGCCAGGCCCTCGCGAATGGCGTTGCTCTTTTGCAGCGCGACTTCGTAGCTGTTCTCGTTTGGCATGATTGCTCCTAACGTATGTTCATGGGTCAAGATGATAACGCGTTTATTGGAGGGTCGGGGCGTAAGTACGCGAGGGGCGGGAGAGCGGCGGCATGTGCGATGGGCGCGGCGTGGCTGCGCGTTTGGCCGGCGGCGCCTGGGCGCATCCTCGGCAGCTTACCCTAGCGCCTGTGGTGGCGCTCCTCCCTGCGTTCTTCTGCCGCCTGCTCCTCCTGCTTAAAGGCGGGATCGTCGGGGGTGACGAGCTCGTCCTCGTGCGTGCGCTTGTTGTAATGGTGGCGCAGCACGGGCTCAAACAGGTGCAGGTGCTTGGCAAAGGCCGCCGAGCCAATGGCGAGTACGGTAAAGATGAGCACGCGCATGGGCACCTCGACCTGGTTAATCGCGGCGGCGCCGGCCGAAAGCATGATGCACCAGGCGTAGATGAGGAGCACTGCCTGCTTTTGGTTGTAGCCCTCTTGGATCAGGCGGTGGTGGATGTGGCCCTTGTCGGCCTGCCCGATGCTAATGTGGGCGCGCTTGCGGCGCACGATGGCGCTAAACGTGTCGATGATGGGCACGCCGGCAACGATGAGCGGGATGATAAGCGAGGTGAGCGCGGCGGTGCGGCTCACGTTGAGCAGCGAGATGGAGCCCAGTGCAAAGCCCAGAAGCAACGACCCCGAGTCGCCCAAGAAGATGCTTGCGGGGTTGAAGTTGTAGCGCAAAAAGGCCAGGCAAGCGCCAAAGAGCGCAATGGAGAGCGCGGCGGCGTCGATGCGGCCCGAGAGAACGGCCATCGAAAACATGGTGAACGACGCGATGCCGCAGATGCCCGTGGCCAAGCCGTCGAGGCCGTCGATGAGGTTAATGATGTTGGTGAATGCCACCAGATAGATCACGGTGATGGGGTAGGCGAGCCATCCGAGCATGATCTCGCCGGGGGCAAACGGGTTGACGATGACGCCGATCCGCAGGCCGCCGATACAGGCGATAAGCGCGGCGAGGACCTGTCCGGCTAGCTTTTGCTTGGGCTTGAGCTGGAAGACGTCGTCGATAGCGCCGGTCGCAAAGATGACGGTAAAAGAAAGCGCAAGTATGGGGTAGCTGATGCGCAGACGGGGGTGGGGCACCAAAACGGGCGGCCAACCCAGGTACCAGGTGCCTAGGATTTGCACAATACAGGCAACGACCAGGCCCAAAAACACCGCCGTTCCGCCCAAACGCGGGATGGGCTTGGTGTTGATGCGGCGCTTAGAAGGATAGTCGACGGCGTCGAGCTTAATTGCCAAGCGCTTGACCAGGGGCACCGTGAGGAAGGTCGTGATAAAGGCCGCCGCTGCCACGCATAGATACGGTATGTAGCTCGGGGATGAAGCCATGAATCTAAAAACCGCCAAGCGTCGAAGGAAAAGGTCAAAGGTTGCTAAGCGCAAAGGGCATAGCCGAACCATGATACTCGACCAAGGGGGGTGTATGGAATTGCACGCAGCGATAATCACGCGCTTACCAGATATTGGGATGTTGTCGATGGATTGTCGGGATACCGGCGGGGATCCATATGGGCTGTAATGGTGGTTTTCGGCAAATAAAAACCACCCCCCACGTTACGAAAATGAACCCACCTAAAACAGGTGGGTGCCCTCATCGACTGTTCCAGCGTCCTTAACAACGAAGGATACCTGTACTAGGTACGACTGTGTGGGCTCCCTAAATAAACGCGACGGTTCACCCAGTTGCTCCGCGGGGGGCGGAATACCTACATCATAAAGCGGCACTTTATCGATTCCAGTCTTGACATTACAAAAATCGTGTCGGACGATTACGGCGCCTAGGGCTCGAGCCGTCTGTGCGGTTGGTCCCTTTACGTTTGAGCTGCTGAATCGTTGTTTTGGAGCATGTTTTTATGCCGACGCCGTTGACCGAACTTTTTTCGCCCGCCTGCCATTTGTGTCCGCGCCGTTGCGGTGCGGTGCGCGACGAGGGTGCGCACGGCGTATGCGGTGCCGATGACACGCTCAAGGTGGCCCGCGCGGCGCTTCATATGTGGGAGGAGCCGCCTATCTCGGGCGAGGCCGGTTCGGGCACGATCTTCTTTAGCGGCTGCTCGCTCAAATGTATCTATTGCCAGAACCACGAGATCTCGACGGGCAATTTTGGGCTTGAGATTTCGCCCGAGCGCCTGGTCGAGATTATGCTGGAGCTGCAGGACCAGGGCGCCAATAACATCAACCTGGTGACGGCGACGCACTATGCGCACCTGTTGCCTGCCGCGATTGCCGCGGCACGGACGCGCGGGTTGGTCATCCCAATTGTCTACAACACGAGTGGTTACGAGCGCGCGAGTGCCGTGGCGGCGCTGGGCGATTTGGTCGACGTGTGGCTTACGGACTTTAAATATGCCGATGCCGGGCTTGCGCAGTCGCTTTCTCATATTAAGGACTACCCGCGCGTGGCCGTGTCGGGTCTGGCCCAGATGGCGCGCGAGATTGAGCGCCGCGGGGGAGAGCTGGTAGACGAGGACGGGCTCATGAGGCGCGGCATAATCGTGCGTCATCTGGTGCTGCCGGGGCATGCGGACGATTCGTGCCGCGTGTTGGACCTGGTGTGGCAGACGGTGGGCGACGTGCCGATCTCGGTCATGAACCAGTACACGCCCAATGCCCTCATGCGCGAACAAGGCGGCGACCTAGCGCGCGCCGTGACGCGCGAGGAGTACGAGCAGGTGCTCGACCATGCCGACGACCTGGGCTTTACGACGATGTTTTGGCAAGAAGGCGGAGCGGTAGACGAGAGCTTCACCCCGGCGTTCGACACCACCGGCGTCCTCACCAGCGCAAAGTAGCGCGTTCGCCGATGATTTTTCTGGGACGGGGATTAAAAAAACATTGTGTACCGAATGATTTTTTAATCCCCATTACAGTTTGAGTCGTCCGAAAGGGCGGCTCTTTTCCGTTGCATGGTTATACGATTGAGCCGTACCGGTGGTCGCTGGCCGACCGCCCCGGACGGCCGT
>CALBBA010000206.1 GCA_937926755.1 uncultured Collinsella sp. | reverse complement strand
TTGATGGTGTAGGAAGATTGGCTAGTTGTTTCGAGGATGAATTCGCTGAGATTTTTCGTACGGCAGCCGTCTTGCATGATGTCGGGAAGATTGCTCAGCAGTTTCAAACATATCTGTTATCGGATGATGGGCATAGGGGAGATGTGCAGCATGCCCGTCAAGGGGCGTTTGTCGTCAATGATTTTTTCGAGTCGAAAGGGGAAATTGAAGAGATAGCAAAGGAAATTCTTGAGCTTGCCATTTCTAAACATCACGGAGGTCTTCCTGATTGCATTGACGAGTCCGGGAATAGAGCTTTTCTTCTTGGGTTCACGGAGCCGGACAAAAGCAACGAGAAGTATGCGTATCAAGAAATCAAGCGGGGGCTTAACGGTTTGGCGCTCGATTTGCAATCGAATTTCCGAGGTTCAGCGGAAGATATCGCTTGTTTCCTGAAGAAAATTAAATCGCTGGGGCTGTCGAAAGATAGCATATACTTCTATCTAGGTTTGCTCGTTAAACTGATTTATTCGCGACTGGTGGATGCGGATAGGACGGATGCTGCTTGTTTCGAGACCCGAAAACAGTATCGGCCTAATACGGTTGATTGGCAGAATCTGATTAGTCGACTCGATAAAAGCATGAGATCTTTTGATTCGAGTTCGGAAATAAACAGGATAAGACATCAGATTAATGAACAGTGTTGTTTGGCGGGGGCGCGGGAAACCGGGATTTATCGTTTGTCGATTCCGACTGGCGGCGGTAAAACGTTGGCGTCGCTAAATTTTGCGTTGCATCATGCGCTGAAGACAGGAAAGCACCGGATCATTTACGTGATTCCATATTTGTCTATCACAACTCAGACGGCAAAGACCTTCCGAGATGTACTTGGTTTGAACGCCGATAGCGATGTTCTATTGGAGCATTACTCCACTGCAGGTATGCAACGTTCCGCTGATGTAGCGGATAACGCGTCGAGTGAGTTTGAGGATGCCGGGGAACATCAGCGTAAGTTGGCGGCAGAGCGTTGGGACAATCCGATAATTGTTACCACTATGGTGGAATTCCTTGAGACTGTCATGTCTGCTCGCGGAACCAAACTCCGGAAATTCCATAATATGGCCGACAGTGTCATCATTTTTGATGAAATACAGTCGTTGCCGATGAACACAATCAATCTGTTCAATGAGATCGTCAGCTTTCTATCGAAGATTACCAATTCAACGATTCTTTTGTGCTCTGCGACGCAGCCGTTACTTGAAAAAACCAAACGAGAGAATCTGCTCCTTTCGGAAAAGCCTGATCTTATTGCTGAAACGGAAAGCTATGAAGACAAGCTTCGACGTACAAGAATCGTTGCTTCAACTGAAAATAAAAGCTGCGATGAACTAGGGCAGATTATTTATCAGCAGGCGCGGGAGAACGGCAATTGCTTGGCAATCGTCAACCTGAAAAAGGAAGCGCGTGAGATTTTCCAATGCTTGGAACGACTTGACGTGAATCATGAGTTTGAGCTGATTCATCTCAGTACTGCCATGTGTGGAAGGCATAGAACGGATTGTCTGGACAGAATCGGTGCGCTGCTTGATCCAGGCAATCCGAAACCTGTGATTTGTGTGAGCACACAGCTTATTGAGGCAGGTGTTGACATTGCTTTTGCTTGCGTGGTCAGGGCGATGGCTGGTCTGGACAGTATTATGCAGGCCGCTGGGCGCTGCAATAGGAATGGTGAATCGGTAGAACCAAAGAATGTGTATGTCTATCCATTGAAAGATGAAGACAGCATGGAAAGGTATCTGCCGGATATCGCAATGGGTAAGCATCTCACTTTACAGATTATGGAGAACTACCCAGGAAAGGATTTGCTGTCTTCGAATATTCTGGAACAGTACTATGACATGCTTCTCCGTAAGAAGGACGGTAATGGTAAAGGAGGCTATACGGATTGCCCAATTCGGGGAAGGGCGGAGGGGGCGACGACTGCTTATGATCTGTTGTCCTTCAACGAATGTGATCGATCTCAATTCACGAATACTACGGGAGGAAAGTACGGTTTGTGCTTTGCTCAGGCTTTTCAGACGGTTAGCGATAACTTCCATGTAATTCCGGATATCACGCACAATGTTGTGGTCCCGTATGGTCAGGCGACTGAGTTACTTGATATGCTCCACAGGGGAGAATTACCCGAGAAAATCTCAGTGCTAAGGCGGTTGCAGGAATATACGGTTTCCCTGTTCGATGATGACTATCGTGGTTTGGCCAGGAAGCATGCAATCTCGTTAGCAAATGAGGATTTTGGAGTTTTCTTGCTGAATGAGGAATACTACAACGACAAGTACGGCGTAGTGCGGGAGGCGGAGATGCCTCTCCTGCTGATGTAGGAAGGATGAGTGCTCTCTCGCAAGCTCCAAGGAGTATGCGAGAGAGCTGCAGTTGGGAAGGCAACACATATGCCAAATATATTTTCAATCCACATCGCTCTTGGCGCGATGACAGTGGGAATCCCACAGAACAAGGATAGTCGATAAAGCGTATGCCGCGAAATGCCGATTAAATTCTATATATGGCACGGAAATTTTTTTGTGGTACGCTATTAACCAATAGCTTTGAAAGACCGTTTACAAAGGAGTTATATGGAACGGCATCGGAATTCAATCGAATATGAAGTTTGGGGTAGATACGCATTGTTCTCGGAAGTCGCCACGCGTGTTGGTGGAGAGAAGTGCTCGTATCAGGTGCCAACATATCAAGCGTTGAAAGGGATTACGGAGAGCATCTATTGGAAGCCCACGTTTAAGTGGGTCATTGATGCTGTGCGAGTCATGAATAAGATTCAGACGGAGAGTAAAGGCATTCGTCCTATCAAAATGAGTGGGGGAAATGACCTTTCGTATTACACGTATTTAAAGGATGTGAGATATCAAGTTCTTGCGCATTTCGAATGGAATGATCAGAGAAAGGAACTTGCTGGTGATCGTGATGAGAATAAACATCACAATATTGCGATGAGGTCCGTGCGCCAAGGAGGCCGTCGCGATATTTTCCTGGGTGCTAGGGAATGCCAAGCTTATATCGAACCATGTGAATTCGGCGGGGGAGAAGGGTTCTACGACTCTTACGGAGAATGGAACATGGGATATATGTTTCATGGATTCTCGTATCCGGATGAAAATCCTGACCATAATCTGATTTCGCGCTTCTGGACGCCGGTCATGGAGGATGGTGTTATCAGATTCGAATCACCGGATTCGCCGCTTCTCGATCGGCACATCGTTAGGCATGGTTTGAACGTTAAAGAATTCAACTTAGGCAAGAACGTTACATCAGTAGAGGAGGAGTGAACGATGAGTCTGTTTGGTAATTTGCTTACTACCTACGAAATGATACAGGGGGCGTCTGGTCAGACTCCTCATAGCGCGGAGAAAGATGGTGACGTTGACGCTGCGAAGAAGGCGTTGATTCCGTACGGACATACGACTCTTCCGGTTTCACTGTTGGTGCTTGTGGGCATGAATGGTTGTATCAGAGGTGTTGCCAAGATAAAGCGCACCATCATCATTCCTTGTACAGAGGAATCGATGGGAAGGACCATTAAGCCAGTCCCGCATCCGCTGTTTGATCAGTTACAGTACGTCGATAGTGAGCGCAATCCTGAGAAGACAAGCATGTATTTGCAGCAGCTCGCAAAATGGAAAGGTGATGATGCCAAGCTTGAAGCTGTTTTCAAGTGCGTGTCGGAGCATAGCATCAGTGAGGCTGCTGCGCATTATGGCGTGGAGCTAGCGGATAAGGACGATAAAGCCGGTGTTTGTTTCGAAGTTCAAATCGGACTCGAAGATTCTGATTTGTCGAATGACGTTGATATTCGGAATCGTTGGATTGCGTATCTGCAGCGTTCCCAACACAAGCTGGGGAAAGATATTTTTGGTGAGGATCTTTATACGCCAACCACTAATTTCCCTAAAAAGGTAGTTAGCTCCGATGCCAATGCCAAGCTATTGTCTGCCAATGATTCTACGAATTTTACTTTTCGTGGACGTTTTTCCAGTAAGGAACAAGCTTTGCTGGTTGATAGTGCGTCCTCTCAGAAAATCAACTCCACTTTGCGGTGGCTGGTGAATAATCATGGAACATTGACAGGCAATCAGGCTATCGTTGTCTGGGCAATAAAAAGACCTGAGGAAAAGCCCGTATTGAATCCGCAGTCAGGATCTTTTGATTTTGATAATTCCCTCTCGTCAATAGCTGACGAATCCAAAGCGCTTCATGACGACATCAGCGATGCGCTAAATGCGACAAATGTTCAGTATGCAAAAATTTTCTCAAGGGTTCTGAGAGGATATGAGGGTGCGGAGGATCTGAAGAAGCACAATGATCCGATGGTTGTCGTCATCTTGGATGCTGCTACAACGGGGCGTTTAGGCGTAACGTTCTACTGCGAGCTTCAGAAGGACGAATACATTAAGCGCATACTGCAATGGCATGTCGATGCAGCTTGGCCTCTTACATCTTTCAAAAAAAGCATCGTGGAGGGAGCTGAGCGGGTTAATGTCGTTCAGTATGAAGGGGCCCCATCGTTCACTGACATTATCAACTGTGCTTGTGACACGTCTGATAGGAGCAGCAAGAGCTATAAACGCTTCGCGAAAGATGTGAAGGAACGGCTTATTGAATGTATGTTTGGCGGAGCGCAATTTCCCATGTCGATTTTGAATGCTGCATGCCATAAGGTCACCAGGCCTATGGGATACGACAATATCAGGGTCTGGCGTCGTGATTTTGAAATCGCTTGCAGCCTATGGAAAAAACACTATATCGATGAAACAAGAAAACAGCATAGA
>CALBBA010000205.1 GCA_937926755.1 uncultured Collinsella sp. | reverse complement strand
GACCTGCCAAAAAGGGACAGGTTTATTTTGGCAGGTTTTATCTGGGAAAACACCAAGGCCGCCGCGAGGGAACTACTTTCCCTCGCGGCGGCCTTCTAACAGCAAAAACCAAGTGAGTAGATTTTTTGCAGGAATCCGAGCACACGCCAAATCGCCACAGCGCTGACCTGCAGTTTTACCGAGCATTTGTCGCGATGTGCTCGGTAAATCCAAAAAAGTCTACTCACTTGCATCTGAGGCGCACCGGATCGGCAAAAAACCGCCGCGAAAGGGATCCGGACCCTTCGCGGCAGTTGTTAATACGCCGAACTTGTTATCGCAAAAGCCAATCACGCGCCGAGACCACGCTACAGTCTTTCGACTCATACGTTGAATCCACGCGGGCCACAACATAGCGCGCATCTTTTGCAATGTCGATCTCATCGCATACAGCCTGTAAATGGCGGGCGTACTTATCGTGATACGTTCTGGATGATTTTATTTCGATAGCCTTGGGACTCCCTGAGTTTGTGCAGTCGAGCAAATCGATTTCTCGCTTGCCGTCGTCCCTATAGAAATACAACTCGGGATTCTCGCCCACGTTGAGATGGCTCTTCGCCGTTTCGGAAACGATGAGGTTTTCGAAAACTGCCCCCAGATAAGGGCTCTCCAAAAGTTGCTCCAGTGATCCAATTTTGAGCAAGTAGCAGAGCAGCCCCGTGTCGTAAAAATAAAGCTTGGGCGTTTTAGTCAAACGTTTCCTGGCATTTGCATAATAAGGCTGCAGTGAAAACGTCAGGTAGCTCTGCTCCAGGATAGACAACCAGCTTTTAATGGTCGATACGTTCACACCCGTATCTCGAGAAAGCGAAGATATATTAATGAGAGCACCGGCGCTCTGGGCAATTATGGACAGTAACTTATGAAACTCCGCTTTATTGCGCACGTCAAGCAAGCCCACAACATCGCGCTCAACATAGGTATCAATATAGCTGGGGAAATAAACCGAGGACGGCATTCCGGCGGAACGCAGGCGAGGGTATCCCCCTTCGAGCGCAAACAAATCCACTTCCAACTGCCCCTGCTGGCCCCTCTCCGCTTCTCGAAACGAAAATGGCAGCAATTTTAAGATCCCGACTCGCCCGGCAAGAGACTGGCCGATGCTTTTCATCATCAAAAAGTTTTGCGATCCCGTAAGGATGTATTGACCGGCATCTCCCCGCTCATCCGAAACAACCTGGATCATCGAGAACAAATCCGGGGCGTATTGCGCCTCATCGATGATGAGTCCGCCCTTTCGGTTGCGGATAAAACTCACCGGATCCTCCAAGGCCGCGCGCCTCGTTTGGGGGTCCTCAAGCGTGACATAGGAATAGTCGGGAAAGGCATGCCTAACCAGCGTAGACTTTCCGCTCTGCCTAGGCCCCGTCAACGACACAACAGGAAACCAACCCGCCATGCGAATGAGCAACTCATGCAAATCCCTGTTAATGTACTCGGCCATATCAACGCCCCTTATAACGCTGTTACCATAATTGTATAGTATCATTTGCCATAATCTCGCAGTAGCGTTTTCCATAATCTTGTAGTAGTGTTTTCCACAATCTTATAGTAGCCCAGTTCAAAAACGTTATTTATAGAGCCGAAATCTCAGACCCTAAATAACAATAGCCACCACAATGGGAACTGTCCCCATTGCGGTGGCTTGCAGGCGAGTTGACTTATTCGACTATCGCGGGCCGGCCGTGTCCGAGTCTAGAGCGTGGCAAGTCGCTTGGATGCGCGGACGGCGAGGGCGCTGGAGATAAGACCAGTGATGGCGTCAGCCGCCACCAAGGCAAACCAGACACCCTGAACGCCCATCATGTTGCCAAGCAGGTACATAAGCGGCACGGAGCAGATCACGTAGCGGAGCAGACCGGTGAACGTGGCGATACCCACCTTCTCAACCGCCTGGAAGTACATCGACATGGTCATGGCAAGATAGCCCAGGGCCACGGCCAGGATAACGATGCGCGTGGCGTTGGCGGCAACCTCGACGAGCGCCGGGTCGCTACCAGCAAAAAAGGCGCAGACCGGCGTTGCGGCCACCCATAGCACAGCAGACACCGCAGCAAGCGTCACGACCTGGTACTTAAGCGTGCAGGAGAGCGTTTCCTTGAGGCGCGCCCACGCCTTGGCGCCGGCGTTGAAGGCGGCAATGGGCTGCAGGCCGTACGAGAAGCACTGGGCGACCATCATGGTAATGTAGAGGATGTAGCCGTTGATCACACCAAAGGCCGCGATGTAGAGCGAACCCATGTCGCCGCCGAGCTGGCCAAGCAACGAGTTGGCAACGGTGTTGAAGATGAACGTGGCAGCTTGCACCAAAAAGAACGGGAAACCAATCTTAATGATCTGGCCGCAGATGGCCATGTCGAGTTTGAGGTCGGCGGCGTTGATCTGGAGCTGCGACTTCTTACCGCCGATGAACCAGAAGATACCGATGGCCCAGATACCGATGGAAAGACCGTAGTACACGCCAGCTCCCATAACGCCAAGCTTGAGCACAAACGTGGAAAGCGCAAGCCAGCAGATAGCGACGATGGCAGACACGGTCATGAGGTTGGCCTGGATCTGAACCTTCTCGTCCACACGCATGACGGCGGTGACCATCTGACCAATGACCGTGAGCGGCAGCAGCACGGAGAAGGTGCGCACGCCGGCAACGGTATCGGTCATGATGTCGGGCGTGGCGCCGAAGAATGCGCAGATGGGCTCGGTAAACACAGCCATCACCACAGCAAGCAGCACACTCACAATCGTGGTAAGCCAAAAACCCTGGCTAAACGCCTTGCTGGCGCCCTTAATGTCGCCGGCACCCAAAAGGTTGCCCACCACGGCGGGCACGCCGGTGCCAAACAGGTTGCCAAAGGCCAGGTTAATGTACTCGACCGACATGATGATCGAAACACAGGCCAGGCCGTGTGCACCCAGGCCCCAACCCATCACGAGGCCCTCAAGGACCACCATGATAATCTGGGCGAGCATACCCTGGCCGGTGATGATGGTGTACTTGCGCACCAGGCCGGGAATCGGCTGCGAGGCAAGCTCACGCTCCTCCTCAACAGCGGCGGTTGTCTCTTCTGCCATTGTTCTCCCCTTTCCATGAGAGATTGATGAATGGATGGATGAATGGATGGGCGGCACGCACAGGCTGTGGCACCGCCCAGCGATGCAGCAGCCCCGCTAGGCCTCGTAGACCACCTTGCCGGCAATCATCGTGAGAGACGCCGTGGCCTCGAGGACCTCAGCCGGTTCGCAGTCAAAGAGGTTGCGGTCGAGCACACAGATATCAGCCTGTTTGCCGCATGCGAGCGTACCGATGCGATCCTCGGCATGCATGGCGTAGGCGCTGCCGTAGGTGTAGGCGCGCAGGGCCTCGGCCATGGTAATGCGCTCCTGGGGGAACCAGCCCTCGGGGTTGGAGCCGTCCTCGAGCATGCGGAAGACCGCGCCGTACACCTCCTCCATGGGCTCCAAGCCCACAACGGGGAAGTCGCTGCCCAAGTGCACCACGGCACCGCTGGCAAGCAGGCTGTGCAGGGGCCACGAAAGCGCTGCACGCTCGGGGCCCACGGCATCGTCCTTGGCAAGGTCAGCCATATCGAGCAGCATGTGCCACGGTTGCATGCCGGGGCATATACCAAGCTCCGCGTAGCGCGGCAGATCCTCGGGCTGAACCGTCTCGTTGTGCTCCATGGAGTGGCGGCAACCCCGCTTACCATGCAAGCGCTCGCCCTCCTCAAAGCAATCAAGCACAAAACGCACCGAGCGATCGCCGATCGTATGGACGCGCGTGTCAACGCCCCATTCCTGCGCCCTGACAATGGCGGCACGGATGCGCT
>CALBBA010000204.1 GCA_937926755.1 uncultured Collinsella sp. | reverse complement strand
ACGCGGAGCCGTTGCACGAATGGAGGCCCGTCGCCATGGCGCCGCCCGCGTCGGGCTCGAGCCAGTACCACGTGCCACTCTGAAACAACCATCCGGTATACGCCTTGCCGTTGGAGGCTGCATAATACCAGGTGCTGTCAATTAGTTGCCAATGATAAAGGGAGACATCAACATACGCGTAGTTCATATCAACGTTGCCGTTGATTCCAGGGACTTTTCCGTTGCTCTTGTACTGCCAAAAACTGTAATTACCAGTATAGTCACATTGCGAGTTATATTGAGCAATCCAATGATCCCAAGAGCTGCTCTTAAATACAGAGTCAGTCAAAATGTTGTTAAACCAATTTAAATTTGCATAAATTCCAGGCTCATATCCTGCGGCAGAAATCCTATTACAAAAAACCTGCGCCCTCGATGCAATTCCGGTTTGACGTCCATTTGCAATTATCGAGTTATCCTCAAGATCGTAATACACCGGCAATCTTGGATTATGCCCAGAAAGGCAATTGATCACCATTGACGCCTCATCAGCTGCCTGCTGATTATCAAAAGCATATGAATAGATATAGACGCCGTAGGGAATTCCGAGTCGCTCGCACTCAGAAATATTTCGATTAAATTGATAGTCAACTCGACCGCCCCAAGATGGAGCGCCAAATCCAACACGCAGAATAGCGAAATCGATACCAGAAGCCTTAACAGCATTCCAGTCAATACGTCCTTGATGCTCACTGACATCGATGCCCTGCGCCGTAGCCCCATCGGGAAGAATGCCCATGGACAATAAGGCTATTCCATCTTCTTCGGAAGAAACATCCTCTGCGACCAATTGTCCATCCTCATAACGCCAGGAATTCTCAACTAGGGACCGCGCAGCTTCCGCGTTCGAGGGAAAAACAAACACAGAAATGGGCGCAAGGACCATCAGCACCAACAATGCCGAAAATAACTTAAGATGTTTGCTCATGTAAACCTCGTCATTCGTTCTTGTTTGCGTCTAGCTTACAGCATGGCTGTGAAAGATTCCCGAACATCCAACTGGACAAGACGCCATCTAGAACAATAAATAGTTGGGCGTAATGCTGCAAAGAAAATAAGAACTTGCCGCAGGGTTGAACCCGAAGGCTCATTGCCCCCTCTCTTACCCCCAAGAATACCGACTTCAAATAAACTTTCAAACCAGATGTCAAAAAGGTAGGGGACCCAGAGAGTCCCCTACAAATCGGAATTCTAACGGATCAGTATTACTTTCGATGGGCCCAAAGCAGTCAAACCGGAGATGCGATTTCCACAACCATCACTATGCCAGAACAAATTTTCGCTCGGAGAATTGCCCCAGAAAAAGCCAATGTGGCTATCGTCCGCATATGGGTTGTAAGGATTGAAGAACACAATGTCCCCCTTACGAGCCAAACCGCTACGTAACAACTCATCAATAGAGTTGAAATAAGTCACGTTTGCGCACGTATCGATAGCGTAGCCGTACCAACGATAAGCGTTAACGCAGCCGCCCCTTCCGGGACCACCACTCCAAGGGGAATGGCTCTGCTCGGCGGCAATGGGAGCTAAATTACCGCCCGCTTTCATATACGCATGCGATACAAATCCGCCGCAGTTCATACCGGTATACCCGTCCCAACGAGGATCACCCTTTGGATACATGCATGTTTCTTGGCTAAGATGCGTATCATAGCGTGTTCCACGGTAATAGCCATCGTTCTCGTGGCTCATAAGCCAATTGACCAGGCTGGACCTATTAACCCCTAAAACAGAACCAGACGTATTCAACCATGCACCACTTGCATTGAAGTAGTAGTCGACGCCATCGATTTTCAGCCACCCGTTAGCAAACATGGCACCCGAAGGCTGGAGCCAGTACCACGTACCGCCGTCATTAAGCCATCCAGTTTTCATCTTGAATGTGGAAGGGTCCATCCAATACCACGCACCGTTGACATATTGCCAACCAGACTTAAGGACACCATTGGAAGATGCGTAGTACCAAGTATTGCCACTTTCGCCAGAAGCGTCTTTCGACAAAATCCAACCAGACGCCACGTTAATGGCACCATTCGCATCCGCATAGAAAACCGAGTCTCCAATATGAATGATACCCGGCAACGAAGACGAGTCGACGCAGCCCGATGCTACAGGGGACCCGTCGGGTGCAATAGGCAATGGATCATTCAACGCACCAGAAGAATCCGCCCATGACATCCCGTCGCTCAAGTTGATCCAACACGAAGAAGCCATCGCACCGGAGTCAAAAGAATAATAGCGCGTGTCGCCTACCGTATATTCACCAGTGCGCATTGCGCCGGATACGTCATCAAGGTAATACCAGGCGCTTCCGGACTTTATCCATCGTCCTCGTTGAATAGCTCCGCTTGATGCGGCGTAATACCAAGTACCATCAGCAAGTGCCCAGCCCGTTGCCATGGCACCTGAGCTCGTAAGGAAATAGGTGGACGAGCCCACTTGCACAAAGCCCGTGAGCATAATATGGCTTCCTGGATCCAGGTAATACCAAGAATTCCCTAGAAGTAACCAACCTCCATGCAGTAAGCCGTTGGAGTCAGCGTAATACCAGTTGTTGTCAATAAGTGCCCACTGGGAGGATAGCATGGCCCCTGAACTGTTAAAGATATAAGAGGTGCCATTGCATTCATTCAGCCCGGTGGCCATAGAACCATCTGCAGGATCAAGCCAGTACCAACGACCCCCATCCGAGAGCCAACCCTTCACCAGGGCGCCAGAGCCGGAGAAATAGTGCCAAACGGAAGCATCAAGATGCCATCCGATAAGCATCGCGCCAGAAGAAGAGAATCCATACGTGGCTCCCCCGATCTGTAGCATCGAGTCGTGGACCATCTTGCCTTCATCATCCAGCCAATACCAGTTGCTGCCGTCTGAAAGCCAGCCTTTTACCATGGCGCCAGAACCGGAGAAATAACGCCAAGCAGAAGTGGAGCCCGTAGAATCTAGGTACCAGCCGACACGCATTGCACCCGAAGAGGAGAATCCATAAGTTGCACCCCCGACTTGAACCAATCCATCCTGAGCCATTCGACCTTCGTCGTCGAACCAGTACCAGCTACCGTTTATGTGTCTCCAAGAAGAAACAGCGATTGTTCCGTCGGACAAGCCCCAACGCCAATAACCAGCCCCTTCTTCGGGTGATATCCACCCCTGATGCCAAACAATTTGATTCGAAACCTCAGAAGGGGTCTCATTATCAACCTGAGAGTTCTGCTCGACAGCGAAGGTCGAATCGCGCTGAGCATCAATGGCTGACTCAACAGAAGCAATAGCAACGTTAGATGCGGAACCTTCGTCAGTGTTATTCGAATCAAGGGCGTATAACATCGAGGGCGAACTCAAAAGGAGCCCCAAAGAAACAAGGCCGGAAAAGACCAGCACCCCGAATGAGCATTTCTTCATAGCAGCACGGTATCCAATCACGCAGTGGCCCCGTCACCTCAGGGCAACGGGGCCTCAATCAAAACTAGCTCAGTAATGTACTAGCCAATTTGCTGGCAGTTTTTGCACTCTCGTGAAGCGCCACGCCTCTGGGCCTCCTGGATAGAGATCTGCGAATAGCCCTTTGCGTCCTTGCCAACGGTACGGCACTTATGCGTATGGTAAACATGGCTACCGCTCTTATACCAAACTAAACCATAGCCCGGAATCCACTTGCCGTCCTCGCCGACATAGTAGGAGCCAACCCAGGCATTCGTAGCCATGGCACCGGAAGACTGGAGGTAGTAGTCGCCGACCCAGGCGTCGTGGGCCATAGCGCCGGAACCGCTAAAGTAGTACCAGGCGCCGCCGACCTGACGCCAGCCGGTAACCATCGCGCCGGAATCGTCGAAACAGTACCAAACTCCACCAACGTTAGCCCAAGAGTTAGAGGCCATAGCGCCCGAACCTCCGAGCCAATACCACGTGCCGCCATTGCTGAGCCAGCCGGTTGCCATGGCGCCTGAACCCCTGAGGTAGTTTTTCTCCCCGGCATTCTCCAGCCATCCGGTCTGCATGGCCCCCTGTCCGTCTGCATAGTACCAGGTTCCGTTGTCGTTAATCCAGCCCTTGGACAGGACGCCTGCGTTATCCAGATAATACCACGTCCCGTTCTGGTTGGTCCAGCCCTTGGCCATGGCTCCTGAGTTCTCCAGGAAGTATCTTCTTCCGTTGTCGTCCAGCCAGCCGGTCTGCATCAGACCATTGTCC
>CALBBA010000203.1 GCA_937926755.1 uncultured Collinsella sp. | reverse complement strand
GGGCCGTGGTTTCGGGCCCCGGTATCGCCTGGATCGGCTTCGCGGGCGGTGCGATCGCTGCCATGGGCGTCATCCTCGCCATCACGGTGATGTTCCCGGCCATTCGCCGCGCAAAGCCTGTCGCCTGATCACGTTTCCTCATCAGTTGCGGTGGAATAGTTCCTGTTTAAGGCCTTTGAAGGCCCAAGCAGGAACTATTCCACCGCAACTTATTTTGGGGGAGGGGATACAAGCTGGGCATACAATGGATGTCGTTGTGTTGAGCTTACCGGGAGGTTGCTATGTGGGCATACGAGACGACGTTCTATCAGATCTATCCGCTGGGCTTTTGCGGAGCTCCGCGCGAAAACGCCGCCCCCGTTGCCGAGGATGAGCTCGCCCAGGCCGCCGATGTCGAACCCAACCCCGATGCTCCTATCATGAAGATTGCCCAATGGGCCGACTGCCTGCAAAAACTCGGCGTTGGCGCTGTGCTCATCAACCCGCCGCTCGAGTCCGATAGTCACGGCTACGACACGCGCAGCCTGCGCCATATAGACCGTCGCCTGGGCGGGGATGCCGACTTTGCCGCCGTATGCGACACGCTGCACGCCCATGGCATCCGCGTGGTGCTCGATGCCGTCTTCAACCACGTCGGTCGCGGCTTTTGGGCCTTCCGCGATGTGCAGGAGCGCAAGTGGGATTCGCCGTACAAGGATTGGTTTCACATCAGTTTTGACGGCGACTCCTGCTATGGCGACGGCTTTTGGTACGAGGGCTGGGAGGGTCATTTTGAGCTTGTGAAGCTCAACCTGCAAAATCCCGCTGTGGTCGATTACCTGCTCGAGTCTGTGCGCCGTTGGGCCGACGTCTTTGGCGTCGACGGCCTGCGCCTGGACGTCGCCTACATGCTCGACCGCGACTTTATGCGCCGCCTACACTCCTTTACCCGTGAGCTCAAGCCCGGCTTTGTGCTCATCGGCGAGACGCTCCACGGCGACTACAATCAGATCGTCAACGACGAGATGCTCGACTCGTGCACTAATTACGAGTGCTACAAGGGCCTGTATTCCAGCTTTAACTCGGTCAACATGTTCGAGATCGCCCATTCGCTGCACCGTCAGTTTGGCGGCGACCCTTGGTGCATCTACCGCGGCAAACATCTGCTTTCGTTTGTCGACAACCACGATGTGCCGCGCCTGGCAAGTATCCTCACCGACAAATCCTGCCTGCGTCCCGCCTATGGCATGCTCTTTGGCATGCCGGGCATCCCGTGCGTCTACTATGGCAGCGAGTGGGGAATTGCTGGCGAAAAGGGCGGCCCCGATGGCGACTGGGCGCTGCGACCTGCGCTCAATGAGCCTGCGCCCAACGAGCTGACGGCCTTCATCAAGCAGCTCGCGCACCTGCGCTCGGCAAACGACGCGGCGGCTCGTGCCCTCAACTACGGTGCCTATCGCAACGTGGTGATTCAGAACAAGCAGCTGCTGTTCGAGCGCGCCTGCGACGACGCGGCGGTGCTCGTGGCGGTGAATGCCGTGGGTGAGCCTTACACCTTTGGAGCCGGCGAACTCAGCGGCTCCTTCGTCGACCTGCTTGCCGACGATGCGCCCACGGTCGAGCTGACGGGTACCCTTGAGCTTGCACCCTACGAGGTGCGCTATCTGTTGAGAGCCTAGCCCATGGCCGTGTCTGACGAGGGCTATCAACATATTGAGCATGGGTTTGAGCCCGTGTTTGACGAGCACTCGCGCGTTTTGGTGCTCGGGTCGTTTCCCTCGGTGCTTTCGCGCGCCAATGCCTTTTATTACGGCAACCCTCAGAATCGCTTTTGGCGTGTGATGGCCACGTGCCTCGGTATGCCTGTGCCGCCCAACGAGGGCGATCCTTTGGCAAGCGGTGAGCCCGCGACGCTCGATGCCTCCATTGCCGCCAAGCGGGCCATGCTGCTGAACGGCGGCGTGGCCCTGTGGGATGTGGTCGAGAGCTGCGACATTAAGGGCTCGAGCGACGCGAGCATCCGCAACGTTGTGCCGGCACATATCGAGCGCATTACCGATGCCGCGCCGATTGAGGTCGTTGCCTGTAACGGCGGCACGGCAGGGCGACTCTACAAACGCTACTTGCAAGATCGGACGGGGCTGCCTGCCATCGTCCTGCCCTCGACAAGTCCCGCCAATGCCGCCTGGCGCCTGGAGCGTCTTGTCGAGCGTTGGCACGAAGCCGTTGACTGGGCTGTTATTTAATTTAGATTTTTGTTTGAGCGTGGGCGCCCAGACGTTTCAGAACGCCTCGCCAGATCGGCGCGGGCACGGCTGGCTCGGCGCAAACCATGCCGTCGGCGTCGACGTTGGCGGCATTGCCGCCGCCAAGTCGCTGTGCATGCTTGACGGAGCAGCCCATGCGCACAGCGCCCACGAGCTTGTCCATCGCTTCCGAAAACGGTCGGCGCAAGAGGCCCATGCGCGGGGAGCGACGAAGCGCTGCGATGCCGCTGCCGGCGCAGATGGCAACGCCGCCACACCACAATTGGTCATGGCGCTCACATGCCTTGTGCAGGCGAACGGCGGTCCCACGCGCCTGCTCAGTGCTCTCTTGTGCGGCTCGAATCGCGGCATAGACGCGCGTTCCCGTACCGCCAAAGCGCTCAAGCGCCTGCTCGATGGCTGTCAACGTCTCATCGTCAGCCACATCTTCAATGGCCAGCACGATGCCATCGGCAACGCTGCCGGCGTCATTTGCCTTCAAGTCGACCGGGCGGGGGAGTGCGGTGCCGGAAAGCTGTGCATAGGCGGCGATGGCATCCTGCAGGTCCCAGAGCAAAAACTCAAGATCGGCACTATTGGGAATGCTGATATACGCAATGGTTTGCAGCGTTTTTGGTACATCGCTGCGCGCGGTCGGCTCCATGCTGCCTCCTTTCCGGTTGGTTTCCGTTTAGGTTACACCGTCCGGCGGCGCCCCGCCGCGCTATCCTAGTGCAACCCTTACGAAAGGAACGCCATGCGACTGCCCATGAATACCTCGCTTGCCACGCTCAAGCCCTCCGGTATCCGCCGAATCAACGCGCTCGCCGCCCAGCACCCGGGGTGCATCGCGCTTGCGCTTGGCGAGACTGATTTTTCCACGCCCGACGTGATTAGCGCCGAGGTGACTGCTTCGTTGGACCGCGGCGACACGCACTATCCGCCCAACAACGGGCGCCCCGCCCTGCGTGAGGCGTTATCTGCCTACATGGGGGACGCGGGCCTTACGTTTTCCGCCGATGAGGTCATCCTGACCGACGGTGCGACCGAGGCACTGTCGGCAACATTCATGGCTATGCTCAACCCCGGCGACGAGGTCATCATCCCCACGCCTGCCTTTGGCCTGTACGAGAGCATCGTCGTGGCCAACCACGCCAAGGCGGTCTTTTTGGATACGGAGCCTGCGCAATTCCAGATTGACGAGGACGCACTTCGTGCTTGCGTGACGCCGGCGACCAAGGCCATCGTCATCTGCACGCCCAACAATCCTACGGGTTGCATCCTCAACGCGGCTTCGCTCGACGCCGTGGCGCGCGTGGCAGAGCAGGCGGGCATCTACGTGCTCTGCGACGACGTATACAACCGCCTGGTCTACGTGGACGGCTACGAGCGCTTTGCCCAGCGTCACCCGGAGCTGCGTGAACAGACGGTCATCATCGAGAGCTTCTCCAAGCCCTGGTCCATGACCGGCTGGCGCCTGGGCTGGCTCGCGGCAGCGGCACCCGTCATCGCCGAGATCGCCAAGGCTCACCAATACTTAGTATCGAGCGCCGTCTCCTTCGAGATGGACGCCGCAGCCCGAGCCCTGACCGTCGACCCAACCCCCATGCTTAAAGTCTACCGAGCTCGCCGCAAACGCGTACTCGCAGCCTTAAACGCCATGGGCCTCGACGCAGTAGAGCCCGCAGGAGCCTTCTACACCTTCCCGAGCATCAAAAAGTTCGACCTAACCAGCGAAGCCTTCTGTATCAAAGCCATCAAAGAAGCAAACGTAGCCCTAGTCCCAGGCGACTGCTTCGGAACCGAAGGCCACATTGCCGAAGGAACCAATGAGAAAGCAAATCCCAGAATAATCATGATCACCGTTGCAAACCACCAGATATTCAGAATAGGAAGAGCGAACATAGTGTGTACGAAAATCAGCATCACCGACCCGATCACCATCAGCGTGGCTCCCTTACCGATACGGTCATACAAAGAACCGAACAACGGTGTCAAGATGATCG
>CALBBA010000202.1 GCA_937926755.1 uncultured Collinsella sp. | reverse complement strand
CTAGCCACCGACGCCGCGTGAGCGCCTATTATCCGCGCGTCGTTTGTGTTCAAGATATGGAGTCCGTCCATACTGGGCAATACCCGCTCCAAGCGTATCCGCACACTGTTCTAGCGCGTTTAACGGCGTTTTACGCCCCGTTTTTACGCCCGTGGCACTGCTACACCGCCAACGTTTTTACGACCGTTTTTGGGGCATTGTAGAGCCTTGTACGGGCATATCAGACGCGGCCCGTGAGCGCTGATATAGCATGTCAAACCACCAAAACGCCCGCGATCGCGCCAAAACTGCGGGCACGGAAAACGGCCGTTCCCAAGCCAGTTTGCGCCATAGCCGGAAGTCGGGAACCGGAAAGCCCTATAGTGCGCGCGAAAGTCGTGAAGGCCCCGGCGCCCGATCGGATTTTCCTCCCTTAGTGGCTGCGAAAGTCGTGACAACCCTATAGTGGCCGCGAAAGTCGTTAGTGGCCCCGAAAGTCGGCACAAAAAAAGACCCCTCTGCTTTTTATTGCAGGGGGGTCTTTCTATTTCTAGTCGCTCGGCGGCAGCTCCTCGACCTTCTCGATCGTCACGTCCTCGGCTGGCAGCGCGGCCATGTACTTGGCCTCCAGCTCGGCCTTGGTAGGCCCCTGAGCTGTATCTTCGTGCTTGATGACCGTCTGGGACTCGTCCCTGTAGCCGAAATTGTTCTTACCGAGAAAGATTCCTGTCACCGGGTTGCGGTAGCCGTTATTCTGCATCGCCGATTCCCAGGAAACTTCCAAACTTTGCAAAATATTTTTCAAAACCGCAGCAGATTCGGTGCTCAGCATCTTGTCAAGCCTGGTCCTCTTGCCCTTCGCCCAGTCCATGACGTCGTTGCGGGTCATGCCGAAGCTCTGGCACATGCCGCTCACCAGAATCTTGGAGTCGTGGCGCTCGCACAGGTCGCAGTAGTCCTCGAACCTCTGCATCAGCTGCTCGGGGTCGCTCGAGTCGATGGTCGGCCACCTGATAAGCTCACGAATCATGCTGATCGTCTCGCTGTTGTTC
>CALBBA010000201.1 GCA_937926755.1 uncultured Collinsella sp. | reverse complement strand
GTCATGCCGAAATGGCGCGAAGCACGCGGTTGACAAAACTATAGAGACACGTCCCGGCGAGCCGGGCGGCCTTCGGGGATACCCCCTATTTCGCTGTGCGCGCGGAGCCCTCCGCATGCGCCTCGACAGACTTGGGGAACCCCGCCGAAGGAATGGAGTGCGGGCCGACAGAACGGTATCCGCGGATATGAGACTGAGCCGAAGGCGTCGACGACATGCCGGGGGCGGACCGGGACGGGTTCAACGGCAGGCCCCGCCGACCGATTGCAAGCGGTCGGCGGGGCCATTGTGGCTCTTGACAGCGGATTGGGTCATATGAGCGAAAGCCCGCCAGAGCGGCAGAATGCCGCTCTGGCGGGCTTGCAGCGTCGAGCCGTTACGCGGTTTGGTAAAACCGCGTAACTATAAGTCTCCGCCGGCGCCCAAAAGCTTGCGCATGACTTGCTCGGGGTTGACTGAGCCGTCGCGCGGGGCAAGGGCGGTGATCTTCTTCTGCATCTTGTACTCGTGCAGCTCATCCTCGAGCTGACGCACGCGAGCGCGGAGCTTCTCGTTCTCGCGCTCGCGCTCCTCGGCACGCTCCTTCATATCGAGAATGCGCACCACGCCGGCAAGGTTGATGCCCTCGTCGGTCAGCTGGTTGATGAGCTCTAGGCGCTCGATATCGGCACGCGAATACAGACGCGTGTTGCCGCCCGAGCGCTGGGGGTTCACCAGGCCCTTGGACTCGTAGACGCGCAGAGTCTGCGGATGCATGCCGGTCAGCTCGGCCGCCACGCTGATCATGTACAGCGGTTTGTTCCTATTGTCCTCGGCCATGCTACCTGACCCCTTTCCGTCTCGCACATCTCCACCATAAGCCTGCGGCCAGCCCGTGGGCCACGCAACCAAACTAGAACGTCGCCTTGTAACGGTTGACCTTCTCGCGATAATCGCGCGTGTCGGCCTCGCGCAGCTTGGTCATGGCATCGTGCTCATCGTCGGACAGGTTCGAGGGAACCTGCACCTTGATCTCGACGAGCAGCGCACCCGTGCGGCCGCGATGTTTAACGTCGGGCGCACCCATCTCCTTAAAGCGGAACTTCTTGCCCGTCTGGGTGCCAGCGGGCACCTTCAGACGAACCGTCGCGCCGCCGGGCGTGGGCACATCCACCGTGCAGCCGAGCGCCGCCTCGTAGACCGAGATCGGCACCTCCATGGTCACATCGGCGCCCTTGCGCTTAAACAGCGGATGCTCCTCCACGTGCGTGGTCACGACCAGGTCGCCACGCTCGCCTCCGGCAACGCCGTACTCGCCACGGCGCTTGTAACGCAATTTGCCGCCGTCGACCGCACCCGCAGGCACCGAGACCGTGATGGTCTGCTGCTCGCCCGTCGAGGGAATGCGGTAGGTGACCTTGTGTGTCACGCCGCGGAACGCGTCCTCAGCCGTCACATCGACGGTCAGCGACAGGTCGCCGCCCTTGCGCGCGCGGTTGCGGCCCGCGCCCGCACCGGCAGCACCCGCGGCCCCGGCAAAGCCCGAGCCCCAATCGCTGCCCCAGGCGCCGTTGCCGCTAAAGATGCTGTCGAAGATGTCACCCCAGCCGCTGGCGCCCGCGCCGGCACCGTAGCCGCCGCCATACGCGCCGCCCGCGCCCGGCATGCCGCCGAACATGAGCATCTGGTCGTACTCTTTGCGCTTCTTCTCGTCCGAAAGCGTCTCGTAGGCCTCGCTTATCTCCTTAAACTTGGCCTCGTCGCCGCCGGCATCGGGGTGATATTTTTGCGCGAGCTTACGGAACGCGCTCTTGATCTCTTTGTCGGAGGCGCTCTTGGATACGCCCAGGATGTCATAGAAGGTTTTGCCTGCAGCCATCGTAGCTCCTCTCCTGTTTCATCCGCCGTCCCCGCGGACGGCGGCTCATGCTTTCATATGGCACTAGGCCAGAAAGGGCCCCGGGTGTTGCCCCGGGGCCCTTCTCAATTACTCCTCGGTGCTCTCGGCCGTATCGGCCGCAGCATCCTCGGGCGCCGCTTCGGGCTCCGGCGCGGGGCGCTTCTCGCCACCGTACGTCACCGTCACCATCGCGGAGCGCAGGATGCGGCCCGCCATGCGGTAGCCCTTCTGGTACACGTCGTTGACGGTCTCGTCGTACTGCGATGCGTCCTCGACGCGGCCCACGGCCTGGTGCTCGAGCGGATCGAACGCCTCGCCCTTGGGGTCGATGGGCTCAACACCCTCGTGCGCAAACACATCGAGCAACTTGGCATGCACCGCGTCAACGCCATCGACGAACTGCTTAAAGTCGTCGGAAAGCTCTTGGCTGCGGGCATGGTCGATTGCACGCTCGATATCGTCGACCACCGGCAGCAGCGCGGTGACGAGCTTCTCGGTCGCGCGCTCGCGCTCGGCGATGCGCTCGTTGGCGGTGCGGCGACGGAAGTTCTCCCAGTCGGCCTGCAGACGGGCGGTGCGCTCGGTGGCGTCCTTTGCCTTGTCCTCGGCGGCCTTCTGAGCCTCTGCCGCAGCCTCGAGCTCGCTGCGCACGTCGGCAAGCTCCTTCTGAGCCTGCTCGAACTTGAGCTTAAAGTCGTTGTCGGCGGCTTCCTCACCGGCGCGGATAGCGGCTTCCACCATCTCGTCCTCGGTCATCGTCGCCTCCTTGTTGGAATCCTCTACCTGGTTCTCGGCAGCCTCGGCGGCCTCGGCCTCGTTGGCCTCGGTATCGTCGACGGCCTCTACGGGAATCTTCACGTCCTTCTCCTCAGAGTCAACGGGGGCGGCGCCAGCGGCAGCCGCCTCCGTGCGAGCTTTACGGGCGGACATGATTACTTGTCCTCGTCGTCCACAACCTCGTAGTCGGCGTCGACGACGTCATCGTCGGCAGACTGAGCGCCGGCGGCACCGTCGGTCTGCTGCTGAGCGTCGGCGTAGACAACCTGAGCCAGCTCGTAGGCGACGGACTGCAGGGACTCGCCAGCGGCCTTGATGGCCTCGACGTCAGAGCCCTCGAGCGCCTTCTTGGCGTCGGCGATAGCGGCCTCGGCCTTGGACTTCACGTCGGCGGAAACCTTGTCGCCCAGCTCGTTGAGGGTCTGCTCGGTGGAGTAGCACAGGCTGTCGGTCTGGTTGCGGACCTCGACCTCCTCCTTCTGCTTCTTGTCCTCCTCGGCATGAGCCTCGGCGTCCTTGACCATACGATCGACTTCGTCGTCGGAAAGCGCGGTGGAGCCGGAGATGGTGATCTGCTGCTCCTTGCCGGTGCCCTTGTCCTTAGCGGAAACCTTGACGATGCCGTTGGCGTCAATGTCGAAGGTGACCTCGATCTGCGGCACGCCGCGGCGAGCAGCCGGGATACCAGTCAGCTGGAACTTACCGAGCGACTTGTTGTCGCGGGCAAGCTCGCGCTCGCCCTGGAGCACGTTGATCTCGACGCTGGTCTGGTTGTCGGCAGCGGTGGAGTAGACCTCGGTCTTGGAGGTCGGGATCGTGGTGTTGCGGTCGATCATCTTGGTCATGATGCCGCCCATGGTCTCGACGCCCAGCGACAGCGGGGTCACGTCGAGCAGCAGGATGCCCTCGACGTCACCGGTGAGCACGCCGCCCTGAACGGCAGCGCCGTCGGCAACGACCTCGTCGGGGTTCACGGACATGTTGGGCTGCTTGCCGGTCATGGTCTTGACGAGCTCCTGGACGGCGGGCATACGGGTGGAGCCGCCGACGAGGATGACCTCGGTCAGATCGGAAAGCTTGAGCTTAGCGTCGCGCAGGGCGTTGGTGACAGGCTGCTTGCAGCGCTCGAGCAGGTCGCGGGTGATCTTCTCGAACTCGGCGCGGGTCAGCGTGTAGTTGAGGTGCAGCGGGCCGGACTGGTTCATGGTGATGAACGGCAGGTTGATGGTGGACTGCTGGGCAGCGGAGAGCTCCTTCTTGGCGTTCTCGGCAGCCTCCTTCAGACGCTGCAGGGCCATGGGGTCCTGACGCAGGTCGACGCCGTTCTCCTGCTGGAACTTGTCGGCCATCCAGTCGATGACGCGCTGGTCCCAGTCGTCGCCGCCCAGGTGGTTGTCGCCGGAGGTGGACAGAACCTCAAACACGCCGTCGGCGAGGTCGAGGATGGAGACGTCGAAGGTGCCGCCGCCCAGGTCGAAGACCAGGATGCGCTGGTCGGAACCCTGCTTGTCCAGGCCATAGGCCAGAGCAGCAGCGGTCGGCTCGTTGACGATACGCTTGACGTTGAGGCCGGCGATCTTACCGGCGTCCTTGGTGGCCTGACGCTGGGCGTCGTTGAAGTAGGCCGGGACGGTGATGACGGCGTCGGTGACGGTCTCGCCCAGATACTTCTCGGCGTCGGCCTTCATCTTTGCGAGCGTCATGGCGCTCACCTGCTCGGCGGTGTAATCCTTGCCCTCGATGTTGACGACGGCACGGCCGCCCTGGCCCTCCTTGACCTCATACGGCACGGTCTTGAGCTCGGAGGTGCACTCGGAGTACTTGCGGCCCATGAAGCGCTTGATGGAGAACACGGTGTTCTTGGGGTTGGTGACCGCCTGGTTCTTAGCGGCCTTGCCCACGACGCGGTCGCCGTCGGCGCGGAAGCCAACGACGGACGGGGTGGTGCGGTCGCCCTCGGCGTTCACGATGATGGTCGGAGAACCGCCCTCGAGGACGGCCATAGCGGAGTTGGTAGTACCAAGGTCGATACCAAGAATCTTACCCATTAGAAATTCCCTCTCTCTTGTGCGTTCGCGCCGCGTCGGCGGACTGCCGCGCGACGCTTCGGCTTGTCTTTCAGGATGTAGTGTATCCCCTTATGGGCCGGAATATACAAAATCTAAGTCAATTCATATAAGATTTCTTATCTCTGAGAGTTTAGGTTCGTAAAGGCGCAGGTAGACGGCTTGTTTGAGTTCTCGATAGATCTATTGAGATCTATGTAGAGTTGGCTGAGGTTTGAGCTTGGAGCCGCGCAGGAGACTTTGGGGCGACCCCGGGGAAAGCGCGTCCCGTTTTGAGCGGCGATTCTGGGATGCAGCTTCCGCTTGAAGGCTCAACCGGAAAATGCAGCCCAGTTTGAGCGTAGATTCCGGGACGCAGTTTCCCGCGGAGCGCTCAACTGGAAACTGCATCCCGTTTTGAGAGCGAATTCTGGGACATAGTTTCCGCTAAACGTCCATCGGGAAAGCGCGTCCCAGTCTGAGCGTCAATTCCGGGTCGCGCTTTCCGTAAGCACGCTCAATCGCCCTATATTTCAAGTCACCTTTAGCTAACATTTGCGCAGCTCAACGGCCCCACCTGCGTGTTTTTTAGTAAGCCGTGGCATACTCGGCGAACGGTATGAAGATGACGGTCAGAGGGTATTGCAAACGGTCGCTCCCGTGGTATGTTTTTGCCCGAATCAAACCGACGCGCATCGCCTGTAGCGTCGGTCAACAGAGAGGAAACTACCATGGCTCATCCCGTAATTGATGCCGACGAGTGCATCGCTTGTGGCGTTTGCGTCGACTCCTGCCCCGCTGGCGTTCTGGAGCTCCAGGACGTCGCTACCGTCGCTGACGAGGATTCCTGCGTCGCCTGTGGCGCTTGCCAGGACGCTTGCCCCGCTGGCGCGATCACCGAGATCGTCGAGGAGTAATAACTCCCCCACTTGCACACTCAAAAGTACACCGTGCACAAAAAAGGAGGCCTCCGCATCGCCGCGGAGGCCTCCTTTTGCTTATATGGGCAGCTAATTTGGAGCGGGACCCTTGGCAGTTGCGGTGGAATAGTTCCTGTTTTATGTCTTGGATGCCGATTTTAGGAACTATTTCACCGCAACTTATAGATGCGGCGTCGACTAGGACAAATCGTCTTCGTAGGGCATCAGGTCTGCCAAGTAGCCTTTCTCCTTGAGCATAGCCTCGATCTCGTCGAGGGTTTGCTCGTCCTCTGCCGCAATGCGATGGAAGTGATAGCCGCTCGTCACCGTTAGTAGTGGAAAGCTCTTGCCGCTCTCGATATCGTGCAGATAGCGCTCAACATCGCGACGGTTGCGAATGTCCAGATCGGCTGTGATCTTGCCATACACGCGGTGGTTGACGATTACATTGAGCACGGCACCGCCCACGTCGACGATACTCGTGAGCTCATCACCTGCCTGCTCCACGCTGTGGCGAACCTTGACCAAGCGCGTGGGCACGGCGGGGCTGCTGGGGGCCTCCTGCAGCACATAACCACGGTTGGTCGCCACGATATCGTGCCCGTCGGCGCGCAGCAGGGCGATGTCCTGCACCACGACCTGGCGGCTCACACCAACCTCGCGGGCAAGCGCGCTGCCCGAAACGGGCTCCGTGGCCCCCTCGAGTACGCCCATGATGGCACGGCGACGCTCGCGGGCGTCCATTATTTACCGTCCAGCAGACGCAGGTGCTTAAGCGAGAGGTCGAGGATCGGCGCAGAGTGCGTCAACGCCCCCGAGCTGATAAAGTCAACGCCCAGGTCGGCGAGCGCACGGATATTGCTGGCATCCACGTTGCCCGAGCACTCGGTCTTGGCGCGACCGGCGATAAGCTCGATGGCGGCGGCCATGTCGTCGTGGGTCATGTTGTCGAGCATGATGATATCGGCGCCGGCCTCCACGGCCTCGCGCACCATATCCAGGTTCTCGCACTCAATCTCGACCGTCGTGGTAAACGACGCGTGGGCGCGCGCCATCTCAATCGCGCGTGCCACACCACCGGCGGCGTCGATGTGGTTGTCCTTGAGCATGACAGCCGTCGACAGGTTGTAACGGTGGTTGCTGCCACCGCCGATCTCGACTGCGGCCTTCTCGAAGACGCGCATGCCCGGCGTGGTCTTGCGCGTGTCGACGAGCACGGTCTTGGTGCCCACGAGCGCAGCCGCCATCCGATGTGTGTAAGTAGCGATGCCGCTCATGCGCTGCAGGTAGTTGAGCGCCACGCGCTCGCCCGAAAGCAGCACGCGCGCGTCGCCGCGCACCTGGCCCACGTGATCGCCCACGTGTACCTCGTCGCCGTCCGCGACATCGAACAACACGGAGCTCTGCGGATCCAGCAGCTCAAAGGTGCGGGCGAATACGTCCAGGCCGGCGATAATGCCGTCGGCCTTGGCGATGAGCTCAACAGTAGCGGGGCGCGCCGTGGGGCACACGCTCGCCGTACTCACGTCCTCAAACGTGATGTCCTCGCGCAGAGCCTGCAAAATCAGATCATCGACGACGAGCTTCATGGTAATGGGATTCATGGTCTACTCCTCCACGGCCTGCGTGCCGGCGGCACGGGCCAAATCATCGATTGCCAGGGCATCGGCGCTCAGAGCGCGATGACGGCCATCGAGCACGGGCTCGCCCGCCTGCTCCACGGCCAGCGACTCGCCGGTGCGCATGTACCACGCGGCGCGACGGCCCCAAACCAGAGACTCGAGCAGGCTGTTAGAAGCCAGGCGGTTCTTGCCGTGAACGCCGTTGCAGGCCGTCTCGCCCGCGGCGTAGAGCTCGGGCATCGAGGTGCGGCCGTCCTTATCGACCCATACGCCACCCATAAAGTAGTGCTGCGTGGGCGTAACGGGGATGGGCTCGTCCAAGATGTCGCGGCCGTCCTCCAGGCAGCGTGCGCGAATGTTGGCAAAGTGCCCAGTCACCACGTCGCGCTCGACGGGGGCAAAGCTCAGCCACTCGTGCTCGGTGCCGTCCTGCTTCATCTGCTCGCGGATGGCGGCGGCGACAACGTCGCGCGGCTGCAGCTCGTCGGTAAAGCGCTCGCCGGCGGCGTTGAGCAAAATCGCGCCCTCGCCGCGGCAGCTCTCGCTGATCAGGAAGGTGCGGCCTGGCTGCGGCGAGAACAGTCCCGTGGGGTGGATCTGCACGTAGTCCAGGTGCTCCATCTTAATGCCATGCTCCTGAGCGATGTAGCAGGCATCGCCCGTGAGCTGTGGATAGTTGGTCGAGTGGTCATATACGCCGCCGATGCCGCCCGTTGCCCACAGCGTGTGGCAGGCATGGATCTTAAACGGCTCGCCGGCATGCACGCCCTCGGCGGCATTTGTCAGCTCGTCGGCGGGACGAACCGAGTTGTCCTCGTCCACGGAAACGGCGACGACACCAGTGCACACCGGGGCCCCATC
>CALBBA010000200.1 GCA_937926755.1 uncultured Collinsella sp. | reverse complement strand
GGCCGCAGCGCACGCGTGGACGGAGTCCTGCCCGCCGGGGCCCTCGGGGGTGGGGTAGTCGTTGCCAAAGACCTGAACGGCCTCGAGCTTGCCCACGGCGACCTGGGCGACATAGGGCACCAGGTTGTTGGGGATGCCCTTGGGGTCCTCGCCGATCAGGCCCGACGGATGAGCACCGATGGGGTTGAAGTAACGGAGCAGCACGACGTCCCACTCGGGGTCGGCGGTGTGGACGTCCATAAGGATCTGCTCGATCATCCACTTGGTCCAGCCATAGGGGTTGGTTGCGGGCTTCTTGGGGTCTTCCTCGGTGACGGGCGGGTTGTCCGGGTCGCCGTAGACGGTCGAGGAGCTCGAGAAGATGATGGACTTGCAGCCATGGTTGCGCATGACGTCGATGAGCACCAGGGTGTTCTCGATGTTGTTGTGGTAGTACTCGACGGGCTTGCTCACCGACTCGCCGACGGCCTTAAAGCCGGCAAAGTGGATGACACGGTCGATCTGATGGGTATCGAAGATCTTGTTCATCGCATCGCGGTCGAGCACGTTGGCCTTGTAGAAGGTGAGGTTCTTGGCGGCTTCGTCGCCCACGATGGTCTTGACGCGGTCGACGGCGACGGCGCTGGAGTTGGAGAGATCATCGACGATGACGACCTGGTAGCCACCCTCGAGCAGCTGAACGACGGTGTGCGAGCCGATAAAACCGGCGCCACCGGTAACGAGGACGCAGGTGTCTTTGGGGTCGAGTGCTTTGGACATGTAGTCTCCTATCGAATCAGGAACACTTCTTCAGGGGAGTATAGCGCAGGCAGGGACGCCCAAATCGTGCGCTGTAGGAAAAGCGGAGGATTGTGCCAACGTACTCATAGAAGAGCTTGCGTACGCATAACCTGATCTTCGACATTTGCTTACGAGCCGCTGACCTTGTAGTTTCCTGCCGTTCGTGGAAATCGTTGGGACGCGCCATATGTACGCTAATATGTATGAGTTGAGCGACATATAAATAAACATGTAACGGAGTACATATGTCACCAAACAGCGATTCCATCCTTTCCCAGGAGCTCTCGCGCCGCACTGCCCTTAAGGCCCTGTTCGGCGCCGCTTCTGCGGCAGTTCTTTTTGGCCTGCCCACTCGCGCCCATGCGGCGGAGGCTTCCAAAGAAACAACCGATAAACTGAATGCCGCCCAGGCCCAGCTCGACGAGGTTCAGGCCCAGCTCGACAGCATCGCAAATGAGTATGCGGCGCTGGCCAACAAGAATGCCCAGACCCTCAACGACATCGAGAATGTCCAGGGCAAGATTGACGACACGCAGGCCCAGATCGATGAAAAGAAGGCCGAGCTCAAGAAGAAGCGCAACGACCTTTCCGATCGCGTGGCCGCCAGCTACAAGTCCGGCGGTACGAACATCCTGTCGCTGCTGCTGGCCTCTGGCTCGTTTGAGGAACTCGTCGCCAACGCGCATTACGTTGAGAAGATCAACAAGAGCGACCGCGATGCCATCGAGGATATCCAGACGATTCAGGCTGAGCTCGACGCGCAGAAGACCGAGCTCGAAGCACAAAAGGCCAACCTGGAGAAACTCAAGGACCAGCAGACGGCTCAGATGCAGGATATGCAGGCCAAGCAGCAAGAAGTCCAGACCGTGCTGAACGGTCTTTCCGACGACGTCAAGGAGCTCATGGCTCAGCGCGATTCCGAGATTCTCGCTGCCGCCCAGGCCGAGGAGGCCGCTAGGAAGGCCGCCGCTGCCGCGGCCGCCGCGAACAAGAACAATTCCTACTCGGGTGGTTCGAGCTCGGGCGGTGGATCGTATGCGCCCGGAACTCCGCAGCAGAATGCCGGCTCGGGCAAGCAGCAGGCCGTCGTCAACGCGTGCTACTCCACGCCTTCGCCGGGCCAGAACTGGTGCGCGGCGTGGGTTACCAATGTCTTCCGTAACGCCGGCGTTGGCTACTTTGGCGGCAACGCCTGCGACATGTTCAACGCCTGGTGCTATAGCTCCGACCGCTCGGCGCTGCAGGTGGGCATGATCGTGGCCGACTCCTCGCATAGCGGCACGGGTGCTCCGGGCCTTATTTACGGTCATGTGGGTATCTACGTTGGCGGCGGCATCGTTATGAGCAATGAGGGAGCCATTACATCGAAGTCGCTCGATTCGTTTATTAGCTTCTATGGCACTGGCTCTGGCGTGCGTTGGGGCTGGCTTGGCGGTATTGCACTGTCGTAAAGCCGACTGGGCCGCGTGCCCGCCCGCAATATATTTGATTGTCTGCTCGGGCAGTCCTGCGCAAGACGAAGGCCACATTAAGTGGCCTTCTTTGCGTGCGGAACTC
>CALBBA010000199.1 GCA_937926755.1 uncultured Collinsella sp. | reverse complement strand
CGCGGCGGGATGCCTTTGGAGGCTCGATAGCGCCGAAAACGCCCGTTTTGAAACTTAAATGCCTTTTCGCGTGCAAGCCGCCAGCTGCAATAGGAAGTGAATCAACGCAGGTGGCTTTCAAGCAGTTTGCAAAACTGCAGGTCGCAGGTCTTCATTGCCAGTAGGAGAAATGAGTAGTCTCAGGTGGCTTGCCCATGAGTTGACGAACGGGATTTGAGATTACGCTGACGTCCGGAAACGCTTCGAGCACGGCGTTACGTTTTTGGGGTTTGGGCGTAGCCCCTGCACCCGCGAGCGCGGGCCTTAAGCCCGCCGAGAGGGTGACGCGTCGAAAACGAAGGGGAAAGAGAGAAGGGGCCGTCCCTATCATTCAGGTTGCGACCGAAGAAGACAAGGAGACCCCCTGAGCCTGAATGATGCCCCACAGACCGCGTCCGACCGAGCTCAAGCCGAGCTTTTCCTGACGTCCGCCTTCGCGAAGATGATGGCTGGATTGGCTATGGATTGGCAACACTTATTTGGACGATTCCGGGAGGGACAGCCCCGCCTCCCTGAACTCGACCGGCGACATGTAGCCCAGCGTCGAGTGGATCCTGAAGTTGTTGTACCAGTGCACGTAGTCCGAGAGCTTGGCCCGGAGCTCGCGCGTCGTGCCGAACGTCTCGCGGTGGACGAGCTCGGCCTTCAGTATCCTGTTGGTCGACTCGTCGACGGCGTTGTCGTAGGGGCAGCCCTTGGCCGACAGCGACCTCTCAATGCCGAAGGCCTCGAGCATCAGGTCGATCTCGGCGTTGTCGAACTCGCTGCCGCGGTCCGTGTGGAATACCTCGATGTCCGAGATGGGGAAGGAGAGCGTCGCGAACGCCGACTTGACCAGCCGGGCGTCCTTCCTGGGCCCGGCGGAGTGGCCGACGATCTCCCTGTTGTAGAGGTCGACGAGCAGGCAGACGTAGTTCCACGAGGCCCCGACGCGCACGTAGGTCAGGTCGCTGCATATATGGGTGCGCGGCGCCCTGCCGCCGAAGCCGCGCGCGACGACGTTGGGCACGTCGGCCTCGTTGACCGCCCCGGGGTGCACCTTGAACCTCTTCCTGCCGTATGCGCTGACCAGGCCGTTCTCCCTCATGATGCGGCAGACCCGGCGCCGGCTGACGGTGACGCCCGACCTCTCGAGCGACGCCTTTATCTTGCGCGAGCCGTACCGGCCCTTGCTGGCGGCGTGGGCCGCGACCACGGCCGGCGCGGCGGGGTCCGGCGCGGCGGGCCGGTCGGCCCGCGAGCGCATGGAGTAGTACGTCGACCTCGCGACGCCGAGGAGCCTGCACTGCGCTGATATGGGGTAGCGGCCCTCGTTGGCCGCTATGGCCCTCACTTTCGAGCGTATATCAGCGCCGCTTGTTTTAAGACGTCGACCTCCATCCGGAGCCTGCGGTTCTCGCGCTCGAGCTCCAGGATCCGGTTCTGCTCGGGCGTGCGGTTGCACGCGGCGCGCGGCGAGCCGGTCGCGTTTATCGACTTGATCCACCTCTCCACGGTGCTCTTGCCGAGGTCGTACTCGTCCATGATCTCGCGCTTGGGCTTGCCGGCGTTGTAGAGGTCGACTATCTGCCTCTTGAACTCGTCGGTGAAATGCCTCGGGTGCCTGGGGTCCCTCATATACGGCCCTCCCGTCTCCTGCGCCCCTCCCGGAACTGTCCACATCAGTGTAGCCAATCCACCGTCGGCGGCGGCCTCGCCCTCCCGCCAGTACTTGGCGACCGTGTGCCGGTCCATGCCGTGCCTCCTCGCGATCTCGCTGAAGTTCGGCTTCGCGCCGGACCCCCTGTAGACGTTCAGCTCTCCCATTACGTTTCGCTCCATATCCCGCTCCTCCCGGGTCGGATACCCGATCGGAGCATAGTTCCGTTAGCGCAGTTGGTGAAAGTACGTTAGCGGGGTCGGCGAAAGCGCGTTAGCGCATTCGGCGAGATGCGTTTGCGAAAGTGGTTAATTTTAGATTAGCGCTAACAGCCCCGGGCCCGCACCCGCGAGCAGGAGCTCGAGGAGCGCTGCCGCAGGCTCGAGGCCGAGGTCGCCTACCTAAAAAAATTGCGCGCCCTGGTCGAGCGGGACGGGCTCTGACCAGGGCGGCGGCCGAGGCGGTGAGGGCGCTGAGGGCGGAGGGGCACTCCCTGCGCCACCTGCTGGAGTGCTCGGGGCTCAGGAGGTCGACCTACTACTACGCGCTGGCGCACCCGCGGAGGCCGACCAGGCCCGAGCTGCGCGACGCCGCGGCCGAGATATTCTCGCGCACCGCCAACGGCTGCGGGCACCGGCAGATAGCCATGTGCCTGCGCGCCGAGCTGGGCGCGGTCGTGGCCGACAAGACCGTGCTCAAGATGATGCGCGAGATGGGCATCCGGTGCGGGATACGCCGCCGGGGCTCCCGCCGCCGGTACAGCTCCTACAGGGGGCTCGTGGGGAGCACGTTCGAGAACGTCATCGCGAGGGACTTCGGCGCCGAGGGGCCGTGGCAGAAGCTCGGCACCGACGTCACCGAGTTCAAGGTCGCCGGCGCCAAGGCCTACTGGGCCCCGGTGCTCGACTTCTGCACGAAGGAGATCGTGGCGAGCGACATATCGACCTCGCCGGACCTCGCCCAGCAGCACAGGATGCTCGACCGGCTCCTCGAGGCCCTGCCCGGCGGGGCGGCGCCGACCATGCACTCGGACATGGGCTGGCAGTACCAGCACGAGTCCTACACCTCCAGGCTGGAGGGGGCGGGCATCACCCAGAGCATGTCGCGCAAGGGGAACTGCATCGACAACGCCGCCACCGAGCAGCTCTTCGGCCACGTGAAGGACGAGTTCTACCGCGGCAGGGAGTGGGGCAGCTTCGAGGACTTCAAGCGCGACCTGGAGGAGTACATAGCCCATTGGAACACGCGGCGCAGGCAGGTAAGATTGAAGGGCCTGACGCCGGAGGAGTTCCGGAACCGGGCCCTTGCGGCGTAGTCGCTATTTATTCAGTCCAAGTTTCGGGGCGCAGTTCACTGTCCCCTTTGTGGTGGTTTTTGTTTTTGAGAGAGGGGCGGGACGCTGATGGACGTCCGTACGGACGGCGATATTGCCGATAGCTTTTGGTGGCGGCGCACAACGCTGACGCGCCGCACTCCTCTGTATGACGCCTGCGTATCGGTGGGGCTGCTGGTCGCGGCGACGATTGTGGGCGCGCTGCTCGACCATCCGGGTCTCGCGCCGAGCATCATGATCGTCTATGTGTTCGCCGTTCAGCTGTGCGCATTCTTTACCTGGAGTCGCCTGTATTGCTTGCTGAGCTCGGCTGCCGCCGTGGCGCTCTACAACTTTTTGTTTGTCGACCCGCGCTACTCGCTGTCGCTTATCGACCGCGGCTATCCCGGCATGTTCTTCATCATGTTCGTGGTTTCGCTTGTGTCGAGCTCGATTGCGTTGGCCCTGCGCCGCGCCTTGGCACAGGCTGCCGCCAGCGACCGCCGCACGCATATGGTGCTCGAGACCAACCGCATGCTGCAGCGGTGCGCCGATCAGCATCAGATCGTTCACGCCATGGCCACGCAGCTGGCGCGTCTTTCGGGCTGTCCGGTTGTGTGGTACAGCGCCGACGCCGAGGGCGATGACCTGCTGCCGCGTGCGACGTACACGGCCGTGGGCGATGCCGCCCCGGTGCACGAGCTGGCGCCGCAGATGCCGCCGAGGCTCTCGGCGTCCGCCTACGTGGGAACGCCGCTCGACGCCACGTTTGGCGGTTCGGCGTTTTATGGCATCTACCTGACGGTTCGCACGGGCGACGGCTTCGTGCGCTCGGGCGACCCCGCCTCGGTGGTGGGCGTGCTGGCTATCGTTGCCGAGCCCGATGTGCTAACACACGAGGAACGGACACTTGCCGATGCCATCGTGAGCGAAGGCGAGCTGGCACTCGATCGCGCTCGTGCCATGGAGGCCCGTGAGGAGGCGGCGGTGCTCGCCAAAAACGAGCAGCTGCGCGCCAACCTGCTGCGCTCCATCTCGCACGACCTGCGCACGCCGCTCACCAGTATTTCGGGTAATGCCGACGTGCTGCTCGACCAGGGCTCGACCGGCACCGCCGTGCTCGACGCCCAGACGCGCCGCGGCCTGCTCCTGTCCATTCGCTCGGATGCGCAATGGCTCAACGCCACTGTCGAGAATCTGCTCGCTATCACCAAGCTCGAGGGTGGCGGCATGCATCTGTCGACCACGCTCGAGCTCATGGACGATATCGTCGAGGAGGCACTGCGCCACGTGAACCCTGCCGTGCGCGAGCACGACCTTAAGGTGGTGCCGTGCGACGAGCCGGCGCTCGTCAACGTCGATGCGCGTCTGATGGTGCAGCTGGTGGTCAATCTGGTGAACAACGCCGTCACCTATACGCCCGCAGGCTCGCATATCGTGATTTCGATTGGCGTCGACGGTGGGCACGTGACGTGCTCAGTGGCCGATGATGGCCCGGGCATTGCGCCCGAGGACCGCGAGCGGATCTTTGAGTCGTTCTACACCGCCAACCACGGTCTTGCCGACAGCCACCGTAGCGTGGGCCTGGGACTTTCGCTCTGCCGCTCCATTGCATTGGCGCATGGCGGTAGCATAGAGGTTGCCGCGGCGGACCCGCACGGCTCGGTCTTTACGATTGAGCTTCCCGTCGCCGACGTTTCGTTTGATAAGGAGTAGCGCTGTGCCGAACTCTGCCGTAAAACCGCTCATCTTGGTCGTTGAGGACGATTCCGCCGTTCGCAACCTTATCGTTGCCGCGCTCGAGGCGCACGGCTTGCGCCATATGGCCGTGGAGACCGCCCATGCCGCCATCGCCGCCGCCTCATCGCAGGCACCGAGTATTGTGCTGCTCGATCTGGGCCTGCCCGATATGGACGGCGTCAAGGTGGTGGAATCGGTGCGCGCATGGTCGGGTATGCCGATTATTGTGGTCTCGGCGCGCAGCGAGGATGCGGACAAGATTCGCGCGCTCGATGCCGGCGCCGACGACTACCTGACCAAGCCGTTTTCGGTCGAGGAGCTGCTCGCGCGCATTCGCACGACGCTCAGGCGCCTTTCGTATGCGCAGACGGGCGGCGTTGTCTCTGAGGGTTCGTTTGATACCGGTGAGCTGCATATCGATTTTGACGCCGGCATCGCCACGATGGATGGCGAGGAACTGCATTTGACGCCGATCGAGTACAAGCTCCTGTGCCTGCTGGCGCATAACGCCGACAAGGTGCTCACGCACCAGTCTATCTTGCACGAGATTTGGGGCACGGCAACTAAGAGCGACCTGGCGAGCCTGCGTGTCTTTATGGGCACGTTGCGTAAGAAGATCGAGTCCGACCCCGCGCACCCGCGCTATATCCAAACGCATGTGGGTATCGGTTACCGATTGGTCACCCAAGGCTAGATCGCCGGCCACCATCCCAATATGAGTTGCGGTGAAATACGGTCTAAATTTGCCTAATTCCAGGCAAAAGGGGGTGCGGACGATTTCTTGGACCGCGCCTAGGCGTATCCAAGCTTCCTGCGGT
>CALBBA010000198.1 GCA_937926755.1 uncultured Collinsella sp. | reverse complement strand
AACCATCACAACATTCGACGTTTTTTGCCAAAAACGGGAAAAGCATCGAATGTTGTGATGGTCTGTGTGTTGAGGATGGGCTTGGGAAGTCCGTTTTGCTCGAAGCGACCTGTCCTGTCGTACGGGTGTCGGCATGATTCTCTCGTGGGGTATTATGTTTTCCGAAGAATAAAACGCCGCGTGAGGGGAGGGCTGCGTGGACGGGCGCGTGCAACATGACGGCTTTGGCCGCGATATCAACTACCTGCGCATTGCCGTTACCGACAAGTGCAATTTCCGCTGCATTTACTGCATGCCGGCCGATGGCGTGGCGCCCCGCGCGCACGACGAGCTGCTCAGCGCCGAGGAAATCGCCCGCTTTGTGCGCTTGGTGGCGGGGGAGGGCATTCGCCGCGTGCGTCTGACGGGCGGCGAGCCGTTGGTCAGCCGCCGCATCATCCCGCTCATTCGTGATATCCGCGCGATTCCGCAGATCGAGGACATCTCGCTCACCACCAACGGCGCCCTGCTGCCCAAGCTGGCGCCGCAGCTCAAAGATGCCGGGCTTAACCGCGTCAACATCTCGCTCGACACGCTCGACCCTACGCTCTTTGGAAAGATCACGCGTCTAGGTCGACTCGAGCAGACCATGGCTGGCATCGACGCGGCGCTGGCTTGGGGCTTTGAGCCCGTTAAGGTCAACTGCGTTGTGGTGCGCCGGCTCAACCAAGACGTGGCGGCCCTCGCGCGCTTGACCGTCGACCGCCCCATCCACCTGCGTTTTATCGAATACATGCCCATCGGCGACGAGCGCACCAGCTCGCATTGCGCTGTGGACCCGCATGCGCCCACGCTCAATCCCGAGCTGTGGGACGCGAGCGACACCGTGCCGAGCGACGAGCTGCGGACGCGCATCAATGCCGGGGCCACCGCGGCGGGGCTGGGCGAGCTTGAGCCGCTCGACATCAACGACGCTCCTGCCGGCGCGGGCCCTGCGCGCTATTGGCACTTTCCGGGTGCGGCGGGAACGGTCGGCTTTATTAGCGCCATGTCCAACCATTTTTGTGCGAATTGCAACCGTCTGCGCCTGACGGCAGACGGCAACGTGCGCCCGTGCCTGTTTAGCGATGCCGAGTATTCGGTGCGTGAGGCGCTGCGCCGTGGTGATGATATGCAGGTACTTTCGATTTGGCGCGATGCCGTGGCCCACAAACCGCAGGAACACGCGATAATTGAGGGCACGCAACGATTTATGTCCCAAATCGGAGGATGATCATATGGCCAAGAGCAGGTACGCCGATGCCACCAAGGCCGCTCGCAGGGCCGCGATGTCTGCCCACAAAGTCACGGCTGCGGCGAATGCTGGCAACGCCGAAGCGTCCGCGCAGCCGTCTGCCAGCGCTACAGCCGAGCCCGCCCGTGACGCCCGTCGCGACGAGCTGACGCATGTGGACGCCAAGGGCGAGGTGCGCATGGTCGACGTGTCCGACAAGGCCGAGACCCATCGCATTGCCATCGCCGAGGGCACCATCCTCATGCACCCCGAGACGCAGACCATGGTGCTGCAGGACCGCGCCAAAAAGGGCGACGTGCTTGCCTGCGCACGCGTGGCGGGCATCATGGCCATCAAGCGCACGAGCGACATCATCCCCATGTGCCATCCGCTGCTCATTACCAAGAGCAAGTGCGACATTGCGCCCATCGCTGCGGCGGGGACGCCGGCCGAGGACGTGCCCGAGGGCTGGGCGTCGGCGCGCGCGGACGGGCAGGTTGGCTTTCACGTACTGGTTACGGCCGGCGTGACGGGCAAGACGGGTATCGAGATGGAGGCCCTGACCGGCGCGAGTGCCGCGTGTCTGACCATCTACGACATGTGCAAGGCCGTCGATCGCGGCATGGAGATTGTCGACGTGCGCCTGCTGCACAAGGAGGGCGGCCGCTCGGGCGTGTGGGATCGCGCCGAGCGCCAGGCCGCTGCTGTTGAGGCCGTGGCCGCTGACGGTGCCGCGCCCGCAAGCGCGCCCGTCGCCGTCGCGCCCGCAGCTCCCACTCCAGCCGTCCCCGCGATCGCGTTTATCGGCTACCAAAACTCGGGCAAGACCACGCTCGTCGAGAAGGTTATTGCCGAGCTCACCCGCCGCGGCCTGCGCGTGGGCTCGCTCAAGCATCATGGGCACCACGGCTTTGATATCGATGTGCCCGCTAAGGATACGTGGCGCCATCATCAGGCCGGATCCAAACACGTGGGCCTCATCTGCGCCACGCGCTGGGCGGAGTACGCCGACACGCGCGAGGAGGACGAGATGCCCGCGCGTGAGCTGCTGTCGCGCTACAACGATGTCGACGTGGTGATCATCGAGGGCTACAAGACCGAGGGCTTCGACAACATTGTCGTCGCGCGCTCCGGTGTCGACCGTCTGCGCGGCAAGAGCTCGCTCGACCTGGTCGACGGTCACACGCTGGCCCTTGCCTGCAACGAAGCCCTGGCGCGTCAGGCCTTCGACGCCGGCTTTGCGACCCGAGCCATCAACATCAACGACGCCCGAGCCATCTGCGATCTTATCCAAGACCACCTTCAGGCTTGACGCTGCGCCGGCCCCAAGCACCCCATCTCGCCCCTCAAGCCGTCGCTCGCGTACCAAAGTACGCGTCGCTCCTCTTTCGGGGCGACCTGGGGCACTTGGAACCGGCTCGCTACGCTGCCATATCATTGGGCCACCACAGGCAGGCACCTTTGTGGTGGTTTTTGCTTTGGTAGATGTTTGGAACATGCCTTAAAATCTACCAAGGAGTTCATCTGGGCGAAGATGGAGAGAAGGGGCCCGATGCGTCCTTAACGTTACATACAGAAAGATTGAGTCGATGGTCGGCGGTCAATGCCTGCGGCCCGTATTCGTATGCAACAAGGAGCCCACATGTCTACATCTCCATTTCCTAAATCCCAACCATCGCTGTCCGCGCGGGCCAAGCGCCTGGTGGCAATGCGATTTCTCATCTACACCGGCTTCCAGACCAGCTACTTTATCGGCGTTATCGGAACGCTCACCTATGCGGACGGCGCTTCGGTCGTCGCGACGTCGCTGGCCGTCCTGTTTATGAACGTCTTCGTGATTCTGGGGTCCTTTGCGGGCGGCGCTGCGCTCGATGCATGGAGCCCGCGCCGCCATTTCTTGTTGAGCATCGTAAGCACACTGGCAACGGGCGCGGCAATCATCGCCTTTGGCAGCGCGACCGGAACAGTCCTTGCCGGCGCGGTGCTCTTGGGCTTTGTAATGGGGTTCGCCCAGCCCATCGCCACGTCCTATCCGGCCTACCTCACCGACGACCCTGTCGAGCTCAAAGACATCAACTCCGCCATCGCCATGTTTTCAAACGTGAGTATCATCGTTGGCCCCACGCTGGGCGGCTTTGTCGCGGCGGCTGCGTCGTCGCGCGCGGTGTTTGTGCTCATGATGCTCTTTACCGTGCTGGCGCTCGTCGCCGGCTGGGGCTTTAGGCCGCAGACCAGCCATGTCGCCGGGCATGCGGATGCCGATTCGGCAGAGGAAGGGGAGCGTGCGGGACAAAGCTCCAACCCCAGCGCATCCTCCCGCGCTACCTTCGCAGCCAGCATCAAGACAGTCTTCACCAACAGCGTTCTCGCCCTGCTGTTTTGCATCATCTTCCTCTCGAACTTTGGCTACGGTGCCTTCGATCCGCTCGAGTCGTTTTTCTATCGCGATGTTCTGCACGTTGGCGTTGAGTGGATGGGCTGGCTCTCGTCTGCCTGCGGTGTCGGCGCGGTGCTGGGTGCCGTGCTCGCGCTCCGCTTGCCGCCGCACCTGGTCAACCTTAAAACGCTGCTCGTGGCGCTTATGTCCGTGGGCCTGGGAAGCCTGCTCTATGTGGGGACGCCGTACGTGGGCGTGGC
>CALBBA010000197.1 GCA_937926755.1 uncultured Collinsella sp. | reverse complement strand
GCGCGTAGCGTACTTGTACGCCAGCTCGGGATTGTGCGTAACCATGATGACCAGGCGGTCGCGCGCAACCTCCTTGAGCAAATCCATGACCTGCACGGACGTCGTTGAGTCCAGGGCGCCGGTCGGCTCGTCTGCCAACACGATCTCGGGATCGTTGATCAGGGCACGGGCAATGGCCACGCGCTGCATCTGTCCGCCCGAAAGCTGGCTCGGGCGCTTGTTCACATGCTCGCCCAGGCCAACCGCCTCAAGCGCCTCGCGCGCACGCTGTCGGCGCTCGGCATGGCCCACACCCGTAAGCGTAAGCGCCAGCTCCACGTTTTCCAAGATGGTCTGATGCGGAATGAGGTTATAGCTCTGGAATACAAAGCCGATGCGGTTGTTTCGGTAGGCGTCCCAATCGCGGTCGCGGAAGTCCTTGGTCGAAATACCGTCGATGAGCAAATCGCCCGAGTCAAAATGATCCAGTCCGCCGATGACGTTGAGCATCGTAGTTTTGCCCGAGCCCGAAGGGCCCAGAATGGCCACGAACTCGTTGTCGCGAAAGGCCAAGCTCACGCTATCGAGCGCCACCTGCGTAAACGACTGCGTGACGTACCTTTTGCAAATATCTTTGAGCTCCAGCATGGACGGCAACCTCTCCCGCGCGGGCGCCCTCGCCCGCTCCCCCCCGCCGTTCGTATTCGACGCGTTTGTCCTACTCTATTCCCATTTTTTGCCGACACCAGTGAGGAATGTAACGAACCGGGCAAAAACGAACGGGACACGGCAAGGGGACGGTCTCTTCGCTTTGGATGCCGAACACAAAAAGGGCATCGGCGTAAGCCGATGCCCCAAACAGGACGCGTAGTATGTCCTGGCGACCACACCTAAAACGAACTTAGTCTATTCGTCCCAGGAAAGGCTCTTTCCGGTCTTCTTGGCCAGCAGCAAGAACAAACCGATGATGACGTTGCATGCGATGCAGAAGATGAAGACACCCTGGAAAGAACCGGCAAGCTCATAGACCTTCATCATAACGGGCATGCCGAAGGCGCCGACGATATAGCCTACGGAGCAAATCAGCGCGAAGATGCGACCGAAATCGCGGGAGCCAAAGACATCCATAACCAAAACGGTCAGAGCGGTGCCGGCAATGACATACATGACGTCGTTTACGCCTGCGGCAAGGATGCTGAGCGTCGAGTTGCCGCTGCTCATCATGAGCATGACAAAGGAGAGGATGGAGACGGCAAGCCAGCCCAGAATGGCCTTCGTGCTGCCGAACTTATCGCAGGTGGTGCCAACGATTGGGTTAAGGAACAGGTCGAAGAGCGATGCGGCGGAAACCATGAAGCCGCCCACCATGGGGTTAAAACCAACCTCGGAAGCATACGTGGGGAAGAGCTGGTTCATGCAGCAGGTGAGCTGAACAAGGCAAAGGAAACCGATGCAGAAGAAGAAAGCAGGCGACTTGATGGCGCGCGCATAGCTAACGCCGCGGACGCTTTCCTCGGTCGTCTCCTCGGTCTCGGTGACCGTCTCGCCTTCGACATAACCATAGGGCAGCATGCCCTTGTCCTGAGGCTTGTAGCGAATAATCAGGATGGAGGCGGGAAGAATCAGCACGGCGGAGACGCCAGCGAGCACCAGATAGCCAGTCCTCCAACCGGCGGCCTCAATAACAGAGGTGATGACAGGACTCATGATGAGCATGTAAATCGAGTTTACAGCCCAAGCGAGGCCAATTGCCAGACCGCCGGATTTTTTGAACCACTGGTCGATAACATCGGACATGGCAACGCCGGTGGTGAAGGCGAAACAAACGCCAATCAGGGCGCCAGCAGCGATGAACATCCAGACTTCGGTGTAGAAGGCCATGCCTGCGCCGGCGGCGAGCAGGATAAGCTCGACGACGGGGAGCCAAACCTTGCCAACGACCTTGGGGATGAGTTTTCCAACAAACGGAAGCGCCGCCGCAAGACCAATGAGCGTCGCGGTGAAGTAATACGAGAAGATGGAGTAGTCAAACCCGAACTCCTCGCACACGGGCGCGACGAAGGAACCGGCGATTACGCTATAGGATCCGGTCGTGCCAGCAGACATGAGGCCGAGCGCGATTACGAGAACCCATGCGTAGACCTTACTGCTCTTTAACTTTGTATTATCCATTGATGCTGCTCCTAGAGACCCAGAAGGGCGCACATAACGGCCTTGATGGTGTGCTGGCGATTCTCCGCCTCGCGGAAGATGACGGAGGCGTTTGCCTCGAAGCACTCGTCTGCGATCTCAAAGCCCTCGGTGATGATTTCGCGGTGCAGGTCGTTCTTGCACTGCTCGAGGAGCATCTTGCCAACGCGGTGGTCGGCATTGTGGACAGAAGGAAGCTCGTGCATGCAGAAGATGTTGGGGTTGTTGGTGCGCTTGCACAGCTCGCTGGTAACGCGATAGGGATACAGGGACTCGGCATCGCCCAGCCAGGAATCATAGTCGTCGGGATCCAGAACCTCGTCGCCGCACTCGGGGTTGATGTAGCGCCACTCCTCGGTAACGATCACGTCAACGCCATCCAGGGCATCAAGATCAGAGGTGATGGTGAAGGTCCTGTTGGGAGCGTACTTGGCGTAGCATGCCTCGACCTCGTCGATCATGCTCTGGCACATCTGGTGACGGAGGTCATCGGGACCGATGGCGAGGAAGTCCATGTCGAGCATGGCGCACAGGCGGCCATACCACACCGGAGCGCCAGCGCAGTTGCCCACGAAAGCCATCTTCTTGCCGTGGCTGGTACGCAGGCCGCCCCACTGCTCTTCCATCGTGAGGGCGTCAGCGAGCATCTGCGTCGGGTGGTCACCAAGGGTGAGGGCATTGATAACCGGAATGTCGACCAGCTCGGCGACGTCATAGAGGAACTGCTCGTCCTTCTGAGCACGATAAACGATGAGGTCATACATACCGTTGAAGACACGCATGGCGTCCTTGACGGTCTCGCAGTCGCCCATGTGGGAATTGGTCAGATAGGTGAAGCCCATGCCAAGGTCGTTGCAGGACGTCTCGAAGGCGCAGCGGGTGCGGGTCGAGCCCCACTCAAAGTTTGCAAGCACGTTCTTGCCGGGAAAGTAGCGCTGATCGACGCCGGACTTCTTCTGGGCCTTAAGGTTCCAGGCAAGATCGATGAGGTAACGGAAATCCTCGGAGGAGAGATCATGGATGTTGAGGTAGTCGCGACCACGGAGGCTGTTGTTCATGCCTATTTCCTTTCTATCTACTGATAAATAAACGGTGGATGTGCCCCCGAGAGAAGCACGGACAACTCTCGGGGGACGGTATATGTGGTGCCTAAGTCAGATAGCGCAGTTTAAGGGCTCGCTAGCAGCTGGCTGCCACGTCCTTGGTCCAGCAGTGCACGCCGCCGCCGGACAGGTTAAGCGCAAGAGAGTCGATCATGATGACCTTGCGATCGGGGAAGCAGCTCTCAAGAACTGCCTGGGACTGCTCGTCCTTCTCTTTCACGATTTCGCTCATGCCCTCGTGGTAGTAACGCTGGCCAAGAACGACGCCGTTGCAGATCAAGAAGTTGCAGTAGCTCGCTGCGGCGTAGAAGTGGACGGGTCCTTCGGGCCAAGGAGTGCCATCCATGAACTTGCCGCCCATTTCATCGATAAAGCCCTTGTACAGCTCGTAATCCTCGTCGCCGGGGGCGATGACGACTTCGATCGGCTCGGCGGTGGGCATACGGACGATCTCGAAGGGCTTGCCCTCCCAGTCTGTCTCTTTGCTCAGAATCTCGTAGGCTGCCTCAATGCGGCGGCGAGACTCCGCGCCAGCCTTGCTCGAAGCGGCTTCTTCATCGGACACCTCAGCAAGAAGAATCTTGTTCGGGGTGATAAAGCGGCACATCTCATCGATATGGGCCGCAAAACTCATGCCAAAGACGGGGGTTCCGTCTTCCTTCTCGTCGAGAATGCCCAGTCGATAATCATCGTCCTCAAGCATGGGCTGCGGAAGCCAGATAACCTTGTTGAGGTTGTAAATGCGCTTGTACTCGGCCTCTACTTCCTCTTTCGTGAACTCGGGATTGCGCTTGCGGCATTCCGTGTCCTCGATGGAGATCAGGGTGCCGTGACCGTCAAACTCGCGGTCGCCGCCCTCGGATACCATTTCGGAATTCACGATATCAAAGCAACCGAGTGCAACGGCCATGTGAACGGCTGCCTTGCGTGCAGACTGACACTCCGGGGAGTTCTTATCCCACACGCCGTAGTAGGTCCAAGCGGGGTTGACCATATAAGAATGGCCCTTGTCGTCGACCATGATGCTGGGGCCGTTGTCGCGGACATAGAAGTTGGAGTCTTCGAACTGCGTGATCTCGATACGATCGAGATCGACCCCCTCCTCCTTCAGACGCGAGCAGGCTTCCTCGTAGGAGCCCGGGGTGCCGCAGTTGAGATTGACCGTAACGTCGCCATACTCGAGCAGAGCCTTGATTACATCAACGCAGGGCTGGCGGTTATCGAAACCTTCAGCACGAATGTAATCGGGAAGCCATGTCACATAGACGTTGGAGCGCTTCTCGAACTCGCCCGGCATACGATAGTTCTCGTACATGGTTGGTCCTTCCGTCGTGTTTCCCGCGATGCTGTCCGGCCGCGACAATAGCGGGGTTTCACCTGCTATAGTACTACTATACCTACCGTTCGGTAGATGATTTTAAGTAATTGCCATTCGCCTAGCGATACATACCGTTCACCGTTTATAGTGGTCATGTTTGAACACGAATTGATGTCCCATTGCCATCCTTAATTGATGTTGGCAGTGCGGAAGTGATTTGCAATGGAGAAGCGCAGCGTGAGCACAAAGAGAAAAATATTGAACGCGATGTACGATCTTGTAGCGGAGGTCGGCTACGACAAGGCGTCGATTGGAAAAATCTGCGATCGTGTCGGCATCTCCAAACCGTCTGTGTACTACTACTTTCCCTCCAAGGAAGAAATCTTCACTACACTTTTGGATAGCATGTTCCCGTCCATTGATTATCAGCGCGACTATTCGCTGATTGTCGATCGGGACGGCTTTAAAGCGGCGCTTATTGAGCTCGGCAATACGGTTATAGGCGGCTATCGAAGCGATGAAAAGCGACGTCGCGTGTTGGCAGAGGTCAGTATTCAGGCAAACCGAATACCTGCGGTCCAAGAGCGTCAGGCAACGGCAACCAATCGAACTATGGGGGCGCTAAAGGACATCCTGTCGCATGGCGTTGAGATTGGCGCACTTCCGGACGGCACCGATGTCATGCTGTACGTGCAAATCCTGTATACCGTTCTTGAGGGAACAAGCAATACGGTCGCGCAGGACGAGGATATTGACGAAAAGGCGGTTTGGGCCGGGGTAGTCGGACTCATGTTCAAATAGGCTAGTCAAGCAGAAGTGCACGCTGGCGCTCGAGTGGCCTGCTGGTGACCGTTGAAACGAAAAGCGGGGCCGATTCCAAGCTAGTTTGGAATCGGCCCCGTTGCATAGAGTTCTGCGAAAGTGAAAATCGGCCCGGCCTATTTCGCGGCAGCTTTATTAAAAAGCCCAGAGATGATGGCAAATGCAGCAATCATAAGGTTGCAGACGATGCAGAAGATAAATCCCCCCTGAAAAGATCCCGCCATGCCGTAGACCTTCATCATGACCGGCATGCCAAACGCACCAACGATATATCCTGCGGAGCAGACAATCGAGTAAATCCTTCCGAAGTCTTTCGATCCGAAAAGCGAAAGAAGGAGCATTGGCATTGCGGTTCCAACAATGGCGAACATGACGTCGTTCACGCCGGCGGCGATGATGGAGACGGTCTCGCTGTTTCCGCCGATGATGAGAAGCAAGAAAGAGGAAATGCTAACTGCCGTCCACGTAACCGTTGCTTTAATGGCTCCGAGCTTATCGCATGTTTTTCCAACAAAGGGATTTAAGAAGATATCGGAGAGGGAGGCTGCGGAGACCATCAGGCTTCCTACGATGGGATTGAATCCAACCTCGCTTGCATAAGTTGGGAAGAGCTGATTCATGCAGCAGGTGAGTTGCGCCACGCAAAGCAGCAAGACGCAGAGGATAAAAGACGGCGTCTTGGCAGCATCCCGGAGCGTCATGCCGGTGAGAACATCATCCTGTTTTTCGAGGCTGCTGTCCTCGGAGGTTTCGGCGGCGGTTTCTCCGTACGGAAGCATATTGCGATCAGAAGGTTTAAATCGAATGATAAAGGCGCTTGCAGGCAGAATCATGGCTGCGGAAACGGCCGCGAGTACGATGAATCCCACGCGCCAACCTTGTTGCTCGATGACAAGTGTGACAACGGGACTGAGTAGAAGCGTGCAAAGGGAGTTGACGCCCCATGCAAGGCCGATGGCAAGACCCGATGATTTGCTAAACCATTGGTCGATGACGTCGGACATGCAAACACCGGTTGTAAACGAAAAACAGATGCCGATGACTGCGGCGGAAGCGATGAACATCCAGACTTCGGTGTAGAACGCCATTGCGGCACCAGCAGCAATGAGGACGAGTTCAATGCCTATGTGCCACGGTTTGCCAATTACTTTTGGTATGAAGCGGCTCAGGAGTGGGAGACCGAGCGCAAGGCCAAGAAGAATAGCAGTGAAATAGAAAGAGAAAGAGGTGTAGTCAAAGCCGAGGTCTTCGCATACCGGAGCAACGAATGAGCCGGCAACAATGCTATATGTGCCGGTTGTTCCGGCGGACATCAAGCCAAGTGCAATAACGACAAACCAAGCAAATGCGCCGCTCTCGTGGGGGCGGTCCTTTTCGGTTGATACGATCTGAGCCATGGCTACTCCGTTTCTATCGGCAGTGCAACCTATATGCCTACCGATAGGTATATAAACCAAAGGACGCCGCGTCAAGCATTAAGCGGGGGAAGGTCACTTAATTCGCCAAACGGTAGCCCGAACATATGATTCGTGTTGGTGGGTATTGGTTGAATTGAATCGTCATTTCCGACAACGGTTTCTAATTGCCGGGGCAATCCCCGGTTGCTGCACTGTGGAGAAGGCGCCCGATGCCGGCAGGCCCGTCCACCCACTCTCCCCCGCCGTT
>CALBBA010000196.1 GCA_937926755.1 uncultured Collinsella sp. | reverse complement strand
ACGCAAAGAAGGCCACTTAATGTGGCCTTCGTCTTGCGCAGGACTGTAGAGCAGGAAACCTTATATCCGGCCCCTCCGTCCGGGGACCGCGCCGTACCAGCTACAGCGTCATGTTCGGATCGGCGTCGACGTCGAACGGCGAGATTTCACCTCGGTCGAATTTACGGCGAGCGACCTCCGCGATCATGGCTGCGTTATCGGTACAGGCAGACAAAGGCGGCACCGTTACGCGGATCCCCTGACGCCCGAGCTTCTTGATCATCATCTCGCGCAGATGCGGATTGGCCGAGACGCCGCCGCCGATGCAGTATTCCTTGCATCCGGTGGCATGCAGGGCGTTTTTGGCCTTCTTGTACTGAACGTCAAAGACGGCTGCCTCAAACGAAGCCGCCAGATCGGGCAGGTGAATCGTGCGCCCGGCCTTGGTCTCCTGCTCGATGTAGAGCGTCACGGCCGTTTTAAGACCCGAAAGCGAGAAACGATAGTCTCCCCTGCTGTTAAGCGCGCGAGGAAAATCGATCGCGCGGGGGTTGCCCGTCTCGGCCAGCTTGGAGATGATGGGGCCACCGGGATAGCCCAGACCCAGCGCCTTGGCCACCTTATCGAAGGCCTCGCCCACGGCGTCGTCGAGCGTCTCGCCGAGCACCTCGTAGTCACCCCACGCCTTGACGTGAACAAGCATGGTATGACCGCCCGAAACGAGTGTGAAGATAAACGGCGGCTTGAGATCGGGCTGCGCCAGCAGGTTGGCGAACAGATGACCCTCCAGATGGTTAACACACACGAGCGGCTTGCCGGCAGCATAGGCAAAGCCCTTGGCAAAGGCGACACCCACGACCAAGGCGCCCACCAGACCCGGGCCCTGTGTCACACCCACGACGGCAAGCTCGCTCGGCGCGATAGCTCCACCCTCAAGACCAAGCGATGCCGCGGCATCCTCGAGTGCCGCGTCCACAACGCTCACGATTACCTCGACGTGCTTGCGCGAGGCAATCTCGGGCACAACGCCACCAAAGCGGGCATGGAAATCAATCTGCGTCGAAACCTGGTTGGCAAGCATGTTGCCGTCCGCGTCGATAATCGCCACGGCCGTCTCATCGCAGGAGCTCTCGATAGCAAGTACCAGGCGGCGGCGCTCGATTTCGGCACGCTCCCCAACGGTGCGCTCGGGTGCAGGTAACGGCCATACGCGCTGCTCAGCTGCCGTCGGCTCGGGCGAAGCATTGTCGACCGGAAGCACCAGGGGCAGCGGTGCCGTCATGACGATGGCATCCTTGCCGGCACCGTAATAGCCGCGGCGACGACCCGCCTCGGTAAAGCCCAGAGCGGCATAGAGCGCGATCGCGCCCTCGTTACCGTCCTCGACCTCGAGCGATGCCGTGGTGCAGCCGAGCATCTGGGCATCGTAGCTCACGTGCGACAGCAGCTTGCGGGCGATACCCTCGCGGCGATGCGCCGGATCGACGGTGACATCCATGATCTGCACATCGCCGTCCACGACCATGCCGCCTGCAAGGCCTAGCAACTGACCGTCATCGTGCGCCACCCACCAACTACGCGGAGCGGCAACGTCCTCGCCCAGCTCGGACAGGAACATGCCCGGCGTCCAGGCCTCGTGCCCGGCACCCTCAAAGCAAGCAGCCTCTAGCGCGCTTGCGCCCTCGGCATCCGCCGCGCCCATGGGTCGGAACTGCAGATGACGACCAGCGAGCTCGTCGGCGACACCCGTGATCTCGCTTTGGGCACTCTCGGCAAGGCCAAGACGCTTGCGCTCGTTTTCCTCGGCATCCGAAAGACGCGTATAAATCGGCAAGACACGGGCAGGATCGCCATCGCCCGCAGCGTGCGCCAACAACAGGCCCTCGCCCGAGGGCCACCACAGATCGCGCTCCACGCAGCGAGCCGTCTCATCCTCGCTCAGCAGCTTTCCGTATCGTACGAGACCGTCACCGGTTAGTTGAATCTGGCCCCAGTCCGCGCTCTGACGCCACTCATCAAGGGCCACGGCGGCCTTGACCACGCGCTCGCGCTCAAATAGACGCTCGGGGCCCTCGTCTCCCAGCACATACAGCGCCGGGTACACCTCGCCGCGCATGGCATCGGCAAGAATACCAAGCTTGCCGCGCACGCCGGCCTTCCACGCCGTCCAAGCGCAAGCATCGAGCGTCGACACACCCAGCAGTGGCACGTTAGCGCCACGCGCCAGGCCCTTGGCGGTGGAGATGCCAATACGCACGCCCGTAAACGAACCCGGACCGCGACCGACCACATAGCAGCCGACATCGTTGCGATCCAAACCGGCCTGCGCCAGCACGCCATCAACGGTATTCACGAGCTCCACGTTAGCGTGACGGCGGCACAGATGGTCGCCACTGACGAGCCTCGTCTCGCCCGTCTGCACATCGGTCCAACTTGCCGCGCAGGCAAGCATGTCGGTCGAGGTATCGAGCGCCACCACCAGCGCATTGTCGTTATGCAAGCTCATCTTGTACAGCCCTATCAATCAAATGGAAAAGCTCCGTCGCGCGCTCACCGTGTGCCTCGAGTGTTATCGTTCGCACATCGCTATCGTCCTCATCACGCTTGAGCGTCACCGAAAGATACTCATCCGTCAGCTCGTCCTGAAACTGCTCGCCCCATTCCAGCAGGCAAGCGCCCTCATAGCCCAGCACATCGAAAATGCCCGTATCCTCGAGCTCGTAGGCATGCTCCAGACGGTACAGGTCAAAGTGGAACAGCGGAATACGACCCTGGTCGTGAACGGCCATGAGCGCAAACGTAGGGCTTGTAACCATATGCCCGTCGCCCAGACCGCGCGAAACGCCCTTGGTAAAGTGGGTTTTGCCCACTCCCAGGCCGCCGGTCAAGATCAAAACGTCACCATCTTCCAGGCACGGTGCGACCAGCTCGCCAAAATGCTCCGTATCGGCGGTGCAAGTCGTTTTGAAAGTACCTACCCCCAGGCGCTCCAGGGACATATGCGCTCCTTATTAGTCCGAGGCGTTCTCTGGCGCGGGGTGTCGCTCCAGATAGTCGCCCAGCATCTTAAAGTCTTCCTCCAGCAGCTCCTGCCACGCCGGATCGCGCAGCGCCGCCGCGGGATGAAACGTCGGCATCACCACAAAATGTCCCATCTGATGGAACCTGCCGCGCAGTTTGGTAATGCCGATCTCGGTCTTAAGCACAAAGTGCGTCGCAGGATTGCCGAGCGTCACGATGATATCGGGCCAAATGCTTCGAATCTGCTCACGCAGAAACGGGGAGCAGGCCAGAACCTCCTCGGGACGAGGATTGCGATTTCCCGGCGGACGACACTTAAGCACGTTGGCGATGTAGACATCTTCGCGCTTTAGACCCGCAAGCGACAGAATGCCGTTGAGATCCTCGCCTGCCGCCCCCACAAAGGGTTCACCCTGCAAATCCTCGTTGCGGCCCGGTGCCTCACCGATAAACATCACGCGGGCATGGGGATTTCCCACGCCAAAAACGATGTTATGGCGCGACTGATAAAGCTGACACAGACGACAATCGTCCAGAACGGCCTCGATCTCCTCGAGTGCGACCTCGCGCGGGCCCTGATGGCTATGGCCGGGGATGTGCATGACGCCCATAGCGGCTCCTACACGTAGACCTTGTCGAGACGCATGCCAAAGCCGCAGGCGACCTCGTAGTTAATCGTGCCACGCAGACGTGCCATCTCATCCATAGTGATCTCGGCATCACCGTCGCGGCCGACGATAATCATCTCGTCGCCGTGCTCGGCCTCGGGAATCTCATGCGCGGGGTTGGACTGAATGGCAACCATAAACTGATCCATGCAGATATTGCCCACCTGACGCACGCGCTCACCGCGGTACAGCACGTCCATACGATTGGAAAGCGTGCGCGAAAGGCCGTCGGCATATCCGATCGGAAGGGTGCAGATCTGAACACGCGTACGCGGCACGCGATAGGTAAAGCCGTAACCCACGCCCTCGCCCATCGCAGGATGTGCCACGCGCGTCACGCGCGCGTGAACGCTCATAACGGGATCAAGCTGCATCACGCGGCCACTCAGCTCGCACGGCTGCATGCCGTACAGGCCAACGCCGGCGCGAATCATGTCAAAATGCATCGAGGGATCGAGCATCGAGGACGGCGTATTGGCACAATGCACGATACCGCACTCAAAGCCTGCATCCTTAATGGCTTGAACGGCCTCGGTGAAGCGCTGGCACTGCAGCTTGTAGTCCCAGCCCGAAGGCTCGTCAGCCGTGGCGAAGTGCGTAAACACGCCGTCACACTGAATACCGCGATGGAAATTAATACCGCGTACAAAGTCGAGCACCTGCGTGTAGTGAACACCGATACGATTCATGCCCGTCTCAATAGCCAGATGGTACTTGCCCACCTTGCCCGCCGCGACAGCGCACTCGCCATAGGCTAGGGCAAAATCCGACGTATAGACCGAAGGCATGATGTCGAACTCGAGCAAAACGGGGATAGCCTCGATGGGCGGCTCGCTCAGAACCAGGATGGGTTTGGCGATTCCACCCTGACGCAGCTCAACGCCCTCATTGACCGTCGCCACCGCAAACATGTCAGCGCCGGCAGAGTACATGATCTTGGCACACTCGACGGCGCCATGACCATAGGCATCAGCTTTAACCACACAGCACAGGCGCTGGTGCGGGTCGAGCAGGTTCTTGTAAGCCCTCGTGTTACGGCGAAGTGCCCCGCGGTCGATCTCGACCCAGGACCAACGCGTCAAATCGGCCTTATTCATGATTAGTCATCCGACCCTTCGTCCATGATTCCCAGATCCTCGAGCGCATCCTTTGCCGCCAACTCCATAGCGGGGCCGATCAAGTCAATCAGATCGGTCGCAATAACGCTCTTCTCACCGTACTCCGTGGCTGCGGCAAAACCAGCGTAGCTGTGGAGCGCGACGGCGTACGAATACAGCAGCTCCCAACGATCCATCTCGTCACGCATGGTGGCCAGCGTGCCAGCCAAAATGCCCGCAAGGACATCGCCCGAACCGGCAGTCGCCAGCGAAGCCGGACCCGAGAGCGGCAAAAGCACACGCTCAACGCCACAGATAGCCGTCGTCGGTCCCTTGGCAATAACCACGAGATTGTCGGAGCCGGCAGCCCAGACAACCTTCTGCGCGGCCGCGATTGCAGTCCCCAGATCGTTAACCTCGTCACCGGCAACCAAGCGCGAAAGCTCGCGATAGTGCGGCGTCATGACGAGCGGCTGCTCACGGCGGTACATCTCAGGGTTGCTATCGATACCGTCGATAGCGATCTTAGAAAGGCAGTTGAGCGCATCGGCATCAAGGATCAGCGGTACATCAAGCTCCAACAAGCCCGAAACCACCTGCATGGCACCGGCAGACGTCGTCATGCCCGGCCCGCACAGTACGCAGCTGTATTTCTTTGCAATCTCGCACACGGTCATACGAGCAGCGGCACCAAAAGAGCCGCGGGAATCGGACGGAATAGCAAAAACCGGAATCGAGGGAAGTGCCATACGAATAAGATTGGCACACGCATCGGGCGTCGCGACAGCCACATAGCCGGCACCCGCACGGGCAGCAGACTTGGCGGCCATAATGGCAGCGCCAGGATACTGCGCCGAGCCGGCAACAATAAGGACGGAACCGCGAGAATACTTATCGATATTCGTGGGCAGCGGAGCAAAGAAACCCACCAGGTCACCGGGCTCGACAATCTCGGCGGCATGGTCGACATCATCGATGACCTCATCAAGGCGATCATAGAGGCCACCGCAAACCAGATCACCGGCGTACTCTGGGCCATCAGCGCTGTAGAGGCCAATCTTGGGCGTGATCATCGTGACCGTGCGCTCGGCACGGATGCAGTCGTCGTCGACAACACCGGTCTCGGCATTCAGGCCCGAAGGAACATCGATGGACACCACATGGTCGGCGCAGTCGTTAACTGTCGGAATCCAGATGGAGAACGGTGCACGCAGGTCACCGTGGAAACCGGTACCAAAAATAGCGTCAACAACAACGTCGGCCTTATCGATCAAAGCCTCAAGCTCATCTCGCGAGGGACCGACACATACATGTACGTCACGGCCGGCGGTACGGCGGGCAACATGGCGAGCCAGAGCGGCAGGAATCTCATCCGGCTCGACCGGAGACACGATGTCCACGTCAACGCCCTTATGGCTCAAGATATCAGCCGCGACCCAGCCGTCGCCACCGTTGTTGCCAAAACCGACCAGAACAAGGACGCGATCGGGATTGAGTTTTAGAATTTCACGAGCAGCAAACTCACCCGCCAGTTCCATAAGCTCGGCCTTCGAAGTTCCTTCGCGTTCGATAATATCCTCGAGGCGAACGACTTCCTCGGTACTCAAAACCGGTTTCATCTATGCTCCTAGCGTATCTTGCGAAGCATCGCCCTGGTGCTCCGCCAAAGCTGAATTTTGCAGTTGCTCAAGCTCATCTAAAACCGAGCGAGCCTCTTTATAAGTTTGTGCAACGCGTTCCTTGGTGCTCACCTTTTCTTCCTTAGGCTTAGGTCGAGCATCCTCGGTGATCGCAATAGCGTTGGCTACGGCCAAATCACCCGTCAAGGTAATGGAAAGCGCAACTTCAACGACACCCAACTCTTGAGCAATCTCGAGCGCTCGACCCGAAAGCACAGCTTTAGGCTTTCCAAGCTTATCGCGCGTTACCGAGACGTCTTTGCGGCCGACGCCCTGACTAAAACCCGTACCAAGAGCCTTGAGGACCGCTTCACGAGAAGCAAAACGGCTCGCATAGTGCGCTGCAGGACGCGATGAAGCGTCGCAATATGCGCACTCTTCTTCGGTAAACACACGCCGAGCAAACGACGGCGTCTTTTCAAGGATTGATTTCATGCGGGAAATCTCGACGATATCAACGCCGATACCAGCTTCAGCCATGTTCACCTCCATATTGCACAGACTAAGTTATTGTAGCCCGTTAACGGAAGATGCGACAAACGAGGGTCATAAAACACAGCGAGTTTGTTAGATCTAGCTTAACGCAAAAAAGGGGGAGGCCGCGAGGCCTCCCCCTTCTCAGTTCGATGACGGCT
>CALBBA010000195.1 GCA_937926755.1 uncultured Collinsella sp. | reverse complement strand
CTCTTGATAGCAACCTTGATGTAGTCGAGCACGGGCTCGGGCTCGGGGAGCGATTGCCCCTCGGGCACATCTCGGTCAAGCACAATCCAAAGAACCCAGGAAATGGTCATGACGACAGCAGCGACCATATAAGAGTTAAAGACGCTGCCGAACAAGCCAGCGCAGATCTGAGCGACAACGATGGCAACGCACGAAGCCGCGTAGAACAAGCCCATGGCGAAACCAGTCTGTTCACGGAACCAGGTGCCGAGCACCTTGATGAGGTTGGCGTTGAGTGCCGAGATTCCCATGCCAATCAGGAACATCGATGTCATCTGCATCGTGAACGAATCGAGCGTAAAGCAACGGAGAAAACCGCCGGCAACCGAAATTGCGGTGCAAACCGTGACAACTTTCTTAGAACCGATACGGTCACCAAGGGCACCCAGCGGAATTGAGAAGAAAACGGCGGTAAGCATAGGAACGAGGAACAGCATCGAAAAGCCGACGGTATCGATATTGAGCATAGGCATGACCTCGACGGCGAGTGCTGAGACCTGGTACTGCATGTAGTTAGCCATAAAGCACAGCAAGCAAACGACTGAAACAATCGCCCAACGCCATGAAGGAAGCTTCTCTTCCATGATGACTCCTTTAATAAGTCGGAATAATCAAACAGCTTGGAGAACCGGGCCCTGGCTCTTAGGTATTCATATTTTGCGATTGGCCCCTCACCGAAACCATTCGGCTAACGGCTTATCATCATTCGAAAAAAGGAGTAGTATCTCTACGCAAATTAACTAAAATGCCAGCTAAACCACTACGCAATCTCATCGGAGGTCATCTTGAGCTTTTTGTCCGATTCTGAATGGCTCTGCTTAAACGATCTCGTGCTTTCGATTAATTCCATCGACAGCGACCGCGAGTTTCGCTCGACCGTCCTCAAAAAGCTGCGTTTTCTCATCCCCTACGAGTCGGCTGCATTTTTCCTGAGCGACCTTTCCAGGGATCTCGTATCCACCCCGCAAGAATGGAAAACGCGCGTCTTTCTTGACCCTCTTGGCATCGATGTCCCCGCTGGGATGCTCGAGCTCTACACCGAAAAGTACTGGCAGCAGGACATGATCGTCGCCCACCGCAATCTTACGCGCTCGACGGTGCTGCGCGAGTCCGATCAGCTCAGCCCTGGCGATATCGACAGCAGTTATATGAAGGATTATCTTGGCGGCCGCCACGTCGTCAACGTCAGTTTCTTTAATGACGAGGGCTTTTTGGGATCGCTCAATCTTAATCGCAAGAAAGAAGAGGGCGACTTTAGCGATCGCGAAGTTCAAATCCTTGAGCTCATCGAACCACACCTCACGAACCGACTATCAAAATGGCGTGTGCGCGCCGACCGCAGCTCGTCTGAAATCGTATTTGCTCACGACTACGACGTCTCAGCGCGCGAAATCGATGTGTGTCATTGCGTGTTATCGGGCATGGACAACGCGGCCATCGCCGAAGAGCTCTCCATCAGCACTGGCACCGTTAAAAAGCATCTGGAGAACATCTTTCGAAAAACACAGGTCAACAGCCGCGTTGGGCTCATGGCGCTCCTTCAGCAGTACACGGCGCTCAAGCAGTAAGACCGTTCTCGCCCGCGAACCCGCTCACGCCCTATAAAACACGTTGT
>CALBBA010000194.1 GCA_937926755.1 uncultured Collinsella sp. | reverse complement strand
AAGGGGCTGGCCCGGGACAGAGAGGCACGGGGGGGGGGGTCTGGGGCCGCTCGCCAATATGATCATCATGCAGGCCTCGGCCAAGGGCAGCGCGCTCGACGCCGCCGCGGCATACGTCAACGAGGAGGCCGGCTTCGACACGCCCGAGAAGGCGCTCGCCGGCGCCGCCGACATCGTGGCCGAGACGGTGGCCGAGGACCCCGAGAACGTCGCCGACCTGCGCGCCTTTACGCAAAACACCGCCGACATCATCGTCGAGGCCACCGACCCCGCCGAGAAGCCCCCCTACGAGCCGTACTACAGCTATGACGAACCGCTGCGCCGCATCCCCAACCACCGCGTGCTGGCTATCGACCGCGGCGAGCGCGAGGGCAAGCTCCGCGTGCGCGTGAACGTCGACGGCGCTGCCGCCACGGCGCGCCTCGGCAGCCGCTGCCCCCGCCGCCAGGGCGTGTTTGCTCCCATCTTCGATGCCGCCATCGCTGATGGTTACAAGCGCCTCATGGCCCCCTCGCTGGAGCGCGAGGCCCGTGCCAAGCTCACCGTCCGCGCCCAGACCGAGGCCATCAACGTCTTTGCCAAGAATCTCGAAGGCCTGCTCTCGGCACGCCCCGTGCGCGGCGCCCGCGTGCTCGCGCTCGATCCGGGCTACCGCACCGGCTGCAAGGTCGCCGTCATGGACGAGACCGGCAAGCTACTCGACCACGGCGTGGTCTATCCCACCAAGCCGCGCCACGACGTCGCCGGCACCAAGCGCGAGCTCGCCCGCCTCGTCAAGAAGGACGGCGTCAACACCATCGTCATCGGCAACGGCACCGCCAGCCGCGAGACCGAGGAAGTCGTCTCGGAGTTCATTACCGAGCAGGCGCCCAGCCTTCGTTACACCATCGTCAACGAGGCCGGCGCGTCGGTGTACTCCGCCTCCGAGCTCGCCAGCCAGGAATATCCCGACCTGGACGTCACCGTACGTGGCGCCATGAGCCTGGGCCGCCGCCTGCAGGACCCGCTGGCAGAGCTCGTCAAGATCCCGCCCCAGTCTATCGGCGTGGGCCAATACCAGCACGACCTTGACCAGGCCGAGCTTTCGCGCACCCTGGGCCACGTGGTGGAAGACGTCGTCAACCGCGTGGGCGTCGACGTGAACACCGCGAGCGCGAGCCTGCTGGGATACGTATCGGGCATCACGCCGAGCGTGGCCAAGAACATCGTGGCGTACCGCGAGGAAAACGGCGCCTTTACCGATCGCCGCCAGCTCAAGAAGGTCCCCAAGCTGGGACCCAAGGCGTACCTCAACGCCGCAGGTTTCCTGCGCATCAGCGGCGGCAAGAACCCGCTCGACGCGACAAGCGTCCACCCCGAAAGCTACGAGGTGGCCACGGCCGTCCTGGAGCGCGCCGGCGTTGCGGCAAGCGAGCTCAGCCGCGGCGGCGTGCCCGATATCGAGCGCCGCCTGGGCAGCATCTCGGCGCTGGCAAGCGACCTGGACTGCGGCACCTTAACGCTCATCGACATCGTCAACGAGCTCAAGAAGCCCGGCCGCGACCCGCGCGACGACGCGCCCGAGGTGGTCTTTAGCCGCTCGGCGCTTTCCATCGACGACCTGGAACCCGGCATGGAGCTCAAGGGCACGGTGCGCAACGTTGTGGACTTTGGCGCCTTCGTCGACGTGGGCGTGCACCAGGACGGCCTCGTGCACATCTCCAAGCTGGCCAACCGCTTCGTCAAGCACCCCAGCGACGTGGTGCGCGTCGGTGACACGGTCAAGGTGTGGGTTGAAAAGGTCGATCGCGACCGCAAGAAGATCTCCCTCACCATGGTGCAGGGGAAGTAAACCGCCAAAGCAAGGGTCCCCCCTCTCGCGACGTGCAAAATCGCGAGTATTCTGCAAATTCCACCGTTCCGGATGCCCCTCAGAGACGAAAAAGCAAGAAACAGCCCCCGTTTTAGCGTCGTCAGAGCCAAAACGGGGGCTGTTCCGTGCTTTATCTAGCTGGTAAAAGCCTTTACCTTGCTGAATACTCTCAATTTTGCACGGCGCAGGCGGGGGGACCTTTGCCCACGGCAGGATATAGAAGCCAAGCGCCAACTTGCTGGCAAGCTCGTGTCGGCAGTTCCGGCCTTTCCTTTGCCTAGCGCGACCCTCGCGAAGCGCGTGAGCGATAGGGAAAGGAAAGGCCGGGGCGAGCAGCCCGCGGCGTAGCCAGTGTTCGCGTTACGGCAGAATATGGAAGCCCAAAGCGGCGATATCCTTGGCAAAGCCGCGGACGGTGTCGAGCGAGACCTCGTACGGGTCGCGACCGATGTTCTTGCGCTTGGCCAGGATGCTGTTGGGCACCGTGATGATCTGGCAACCGCATCCTTCCGCCTGGTAAATATTGATAAGCTCACGCGTGGATGCCCACAGGACCTCGCAGTTGGGCTTGGCGGCGGCCTTCTTGACCGACTCCGTCACAAACGGAATGGGGTCGACGCCGGTGTCGGCGATACGGCCGGCAAAGAGCGAGATGATGGACGGCGTCTCGGCGTCAACGGCCTCGACCATCTCGTCGACCTGCTCGGGCGTAAAGATAGTGGTGACGTTGACCTTGATGCCATCGGCCGAAAGCTTGCGGACCAGCTCGGCGGTGGACTCGCCCTTGGTGGTCACGCACGGAATCTTGACGTAGACGTTGTCGGCCCAGGTAGCGATCTCGCGGGCCTCGACCTCCATGGTCTCGACGTCATCGGCAAAGACCTCAAACGAGACGGACACATCGGTGATGTGAGCCAGAACCTCCTTGGCAAACGCGCGGTAATCCGTCACGCCACCCTTCTTCATAAGGGACGGGTTGGTCGTGAAACCCTGAACGTTGCCGTTCTCGTACATGTCGAGCATGCCCTCGAGGTTTGCACCGTCAGCGAACACCTTGATTGCCATCTGCCTGATTCCTTTCGTTAGCATACGGCCGATAAACTGCTAAACACTTTACCTATGTTTATCAAGGCGTGAGCTGCGGGTTTTTATCTTCTCGGCGAACGGTATAAACGCTTTAGTGTTTGGTTTGATAAATCGATTGAGCATGCAAAAGAAGAAAGCCTCAGTTTGAGCAAGCGTCAGAACGCGGGATTCATTAGATGAGGCCGAAATGCTGCATCGCTGTGACGGTGCCGTCGTGTGCGACATCGTCGGTCACGTAGTCGGCGACCGCCTTGACCTCGGGCATGGCGTTGCCCATGGCGACAGCCGTCTCGACGGCAGCGAGCATGCCCAGGTCGTTGCCCGAATCGCCGAAGCCAAAGGTGCGCGCATTTCCCTCGCGGCCCAGATACGCCAACGCTCGCGCCACGCCCACGCCCTTGTTGATGCCCTTGGGGCTCAGCTCGCGATTCTGACCACCGGTGTTGCAGGCCTCAAAATAGCGCTCGATAAAGCCGTCATCGCCGGCTACGCGAGCCAAACTGGGCACACTGAGGCATACCTTGCCCACGCGCAGACTGCCGTCGACGCGCATCTCCTCGGCGCTGTGCACCACAGAAGTGCCGATCAGAGACGACTGCTCAACGCCCACAGGCTCCAGGGCAAAAGTAGCCACGTTGGTCTCGAAAAAGGCCTCAATCCCTGCCGCGGCCATACGGCGTGCAAGCTCCTCGACAACGTCCTCGTCAATGCAGTCCTCGTGTGCCACGCGGCCCTCGACCTCGAGCGTGGCCCCCGCCATGGCAACGACGCCCGCGGGGTCGAGCGCACGCAAACTGTCCGCGATGAGCCACAGGGGACGACCCGTGCAGATAAATGCTTGGTGGCCCGCATTGCGCAGACGACCAAATGCATCGACAACGGCCTTCGACGGGTGGACCGCATTGAAATCCTTATCGGTCATGTTGTCGGGATCGAACGACGTCAGCGTGCCGTCCACGTCAAAAAAGAGCACAGCGGGTTCGGGACACGCATCAATCATATGGGTTCCTTTCGAGGATAAGGGCAAACGAAGCATCCATCATATAATGGAGCGACGCAACCAGAGAGGTCACCCATGGAATTTTACGCAAGCTGCCCCGAGGGCTTTGAGTCCGCACTCGCCGACGAGCTTAAACGGCTCGGGCTTTCGCATGTCCGCCGCCTGAAGGGCCGCGCTACATTTGAGGGCGAGCTCGAAGAAGGCTACCGCGCCTGTCTGTGGTCGCGCCTGGCGAGCCGCGTGTTCGTGGTACTCGGGCGCTTTGAGGCGCAGGATGCCGATGAGCTGTACGATAGCGTTTACGACATCGCCTGGGAGAGCATCATCCGCCCCGGCGCCACCATCGCCATCACCGCCCGCGGCGTGACCGAGCAGTTGCGCAACACGCGCTTCTCGGCCCTGCGCGCCAAGGACGCGCTGTGCGACCGTCTGGCCGAGACCACGGGCCGTCGCGCCGATGTCGACGCCGCCGATCACGACGTTCACCTGCTGCTTTCGCTGCGTCAGCGCCGCGCGAGCATCAGCCTGGACCTTTCGGGCGACCCGCTGTTCAAACGCCTGCCGCCTGCCGCGACCCGCGCCGGCGAGGGCGTGCACGTACTGCGCCCCGACTACGCCGCCCTGGTGCTTTCGCAGGTCGGCTGGACTGCACTGTGCGAGCGCGAGCTGACGGCCGACGATTACGAGAACGAGGCTCTGCCCACGCTGATCGACGCCTCGTGCGCCGGCGGCGGCCTGCTGCTGGAGGCAGTGAATATCCTGACCGACCACGCCCCGGGCGCCGCTCGCGAGCGCTGGGGCTTTGAGGGCTGGCAGCTGCACGACGCCGCCCTGTGGGAGCAGCTACTTGCCGAGGCGCGCGAGTGCGAGGCGGCAGCACGCGAGCGCCAGGCACGCATCGTGGCCGTAGACATCGACCCCGCCGCCCGCAAGACCGCCGAGCGCATGGTCAAGTGCGCCGGCTACAAGCGTTTTGTCGATTTCTGCGCCGCCAAGTCCGCCACCGTACTGGACCACGCGGGCGCCGTCGCCGGTGCCGCCGTGGTCGCGGATACGACCGAGACACCACTTTCGCTCATGCACGACGCCATGACGCTCATCGGTGAACTGCGCCGCGCGCCCGAGCTTGCCGCGGCGCCGGTCGCCGCGCTCACCCGCGATGGATTGCTGGCCCGCGCGCTCCACGCCGAGCCCGAGTGCTCGATCGCCGTCATGCCCAACAATGAAGAGGCAACTATTGAGGTTTGGCCCTCGCTCGATCACGCCGCCGCGGCATTTGAAGCTGCGACCAGTGCAGGTGCTGAGGAGCAGACCGCAGGTGCCCAAGACGAAGCCGCCGGCACCCCCATGCCCGAGCCTGCCGCCATGCTCGACCTGGGCGACGGCAAGCCGCTGCCCGTGCTCATCCCGGAGTCCGAGCAGTTCGCCAACCGCCTGCGCAAGAATGCCCGTCTGCGCCGCAAGTGGGCCAAGCGCGAGGGCGTGAGCTGCTACCGCGTCTACGATGCCGACCTGCCCGATTACTCCGCCGCCATCGATCTGTACGAGGGCTGCCCGCAGACGCCGGGACGCTGGCTCGTCATCGCCGAATACGCCGCGCCCAAGACCATCGACCCCGCGCTGGCCCAGGCCCGCATGCTCGACATCTTGGCCATCGCGCCGCGTATCCTGGATGTTCCGGCCGAGCATGTGCACGCCAAGGCCCGCATGCGTTCGCGCGGCGGCTCGCAGTACGGCAAGCAGGGCGCCGGCAAGGGCGCATCGGGCGAGCGCGCCAATATCGCACGCCGTCGTCTGCCGCTCATCGAAGAGGGCGGCCTCACCTTTGCCGTCAACTTTGACGACTATCTGGATGTGGGCATCTTCCTGGATCACCGCGTCACCCGCAACCTGGTGCGCGAGCACGCCAAGCAGGCGCGCCGCTTCCTCAATCTGTTTGCCTATACCGGCACCGCCACCTGCTATGCGGCAGACGGCGGCGTCGAGGAGACCGTGACGGTCGACCTTTCCAACACCTATCTGGACTGGGCCGAGCGCAATATGCGTCAGAACGGCTTTGTGGGACCGCAGCATCACTTTGTGCGCGACGACGTGCTCGCCTGGATTCGCGACCAGCGTCAGACGCGCAACCGCTGGGACCTGATCTTTGTCGACCCGCCCACGTTTTCGAACTCGTCTAAGATGGGCCGCCGCACCTGGGATGTCCAGCGCGACCATGTTGAACTTTTGGCCGGCGTATCGCGCCTGCTCGCGCAGGGCGGCCATGCCATCTTTAGCTGCAACCTGCGCGGCTTCCGTCCCGAGACGCGCAAGCTCGCACGCGCGGGCGTGGTATTGGAGGACATTACGGCGCGGACCATCCCCGAGGACTTCGCGCGCAACCAGAAGGTGCACCACTGCTATATCGTGCGCCGCCTGCCCATCGAGGACGCCATGGCAGAAGTCGGCTTTAGTGCCGAGGAGATTGCCGAGCGCGTCGAGGAGCTGCGCAACCCCGAGGCCCGCAAGCCCCGCGCAACGGCGCCCGCGCACGCGCAGGCCGGCAACGGCAAGTCCAACTTTGCCGACAAACCCTCCCCCGCCGGCAAGCCCAAAAAGAAGAAGTTCTACGCCAGCAAGCCCAAGGGCAAATAGACAAAGTTGCGGTGGAATAGTTCCTAAAAAGGGGGTGCGGACAGAAAGTTGGACCGTGAAGCGGTCCGGACTGGAGGTTCG
>CALBBA010000193.1 GCA_937926755.1 uncultured Collinsella sp. | reverse complement strand
TCTATACGAGCTAGGCACTTCTCGACAATTGGGTGCCGTAACGCATATCTATCTATTTCGAGATCAATATACTCCCGCAGAGTATTTCGATTTAGATTCCAAATGGTAATCGGCAGGTAAGGAGACACCGAGAGCTCCCCATACGCATTGACGCATATTTGCGGAATTCTCCCTGTCTCCCTATACATATACAAATGATCTACGGGGTCACCCCAGGTAATCTGCATTTGAGAAACAGCATTGCGCGCGCTCAAATATGCAGCAAGCGCATCATTTTGCTCGGGCGTTAGGCACAGATCCTTATAATTCAGCTCACCTCGTCCGAGCGGCATCAAAGGCTGTGCTCTAAAATCACTTACACCTTCTTTTTCACAAAAACTTATTATTGAAGGGTATTCCCTTATATTCCTAGCATGGGGGAGAGAAGCAACTGCGACCCTTATTCCGTGTCTTCGTGCGATCTTAATCGCATCCAGTACTCGATGGAGCTTACCGTTACTCAACCTCACATGGTCATAAGACGCATCTGAAATCCCATCGAGGCTAAACTGCACTAAATCCAGTCCATCTCTTTTTAGGGCGTCAGCAATTTCTTCTGTCCAAAGAATGCCATTGCTGACCATTGACACGAGAGTGCCTTGATTAAGCTCCTTAACTAACCTCACGGCGCGACGAATCAAATCAAACCTAAGAATGGGCTCTCCGCCACAAATGCAAATCGACGAAAGATCAATCAAGGCAAGCTGTCGAAAAACGCTGATCAGTTCGTCATCATTCATTTCCTCATAGGCACATTCCCCGCCGAAATCAAAACAATGCCGACATCGCAAATTGCATCGATAGGTCACATCAACTGAGGCCGAGCTAAGATAATTCATATACAATCCGCTCTCTTTCGTGCTTACGAAATACTTAATTGCAATTAAGGACCTAGCAATTCTCGTTTATTTCTAATTATCTGTAATGAGTATGTAATGGATTCAAAAGCTGTAAGTTTGAGTCCTACATATTAAAGACATTGGCGGCTTCCTCGGACCTAAAGTGGATGGCAGATTCCCCAATCATGAAAACCGTTATATAAGCCCACACTAAAACTCAATTTGATGTTTTTATTATAGGACAATCTTTCGCCTCATCTTTGTCTGTTTAAAGAAAACGGACGATATGAAAGAAATAGGAGAATTTGTACCCTTTGGCTCGCTCTTTTGCAAACGTATTCCCAATACGTTTTAAACATGCGGCACTCGCCTTAAGGTCGAAATATAAACGGGGCGAGGCCGGACTACGTCACATACCGCAGGACGGGGGCACAGATCAGATTCACCTATCATGAATTCATCTGCGCGATAAAACTGCGCATGCAAATTTACCGCACTATGAACTACATCGTGCGGGACATGAAGGTGTCGACGACCCGCTAGCTTCACCCGCTTGAAAACACCCGCAAGCGACGGCAGCGTGAAAAGCAATTGGCCTCCGGCGAAACCTCTGCGGAGTTTTCGATCTCCGTATTTGTCGAACTGCCAGTTCTGCCACGCCGCCACTTCCTGCCCGCCGAGATTGTTCCTCAAGCCGCACAGCAGCCCGCCTTCTAAGACCTCAGAGTTCGCCATCGAAGGCGACCTGCCCAGACTCCTCACAATCGGCTTGCATGAGGCCCCGCGCTCCAGCATCCTCTGGACCGTGTCCCTCTCGTACCTGGTGAGCGAGCCCGCCGTTGGCCCTCGGATGAAGCTGCCGATCGAGACGGGGCGTATGATGGGCGGTCGCTGGAATCGCGCCCCACGCCATCTGCCCTCACGTGCGATAATCCTCCGCAGAAGTCACCGACAGCAGAGGGAGTTTGTGATGAAGGTTCTTTTGGTCAATGGCAGCCCCAAGGCAAACGGCAACACCGCTCGCGCGCTCGCCGAAGTCGCCGAGCAGCTTAAAGCCGAGGGCATCGACAGCGAGGTATTCCAACTGGGCGCCAAGCCCATCCGCGACTGCATCGGCTGCGGTCAGTGCGGCAAGCTTGGCGGTCGCTGCACCTTTGACGACGACGTGGTGAACGAGCTGATCGCTGCCGCCGAGCAGGCAGATGGCTTTGTCTTTGGCTCCCCCGTCTACTATGCGCATCCCAGCGGACGCATCCTCTCGGCTCTCGACCGCGCATTCTATGCTGGCAGCAAGGCCTTTGCGCACAAGCCGGGTGCCGCGGTCGCCGTTGCCCGCCGCGGCGGCACGTCGACCACGTTCGACGTGCTCAACAAGTACTTCACCATCAACCAGATGCCCGTGGTGGCCTCCACGTACTGGAACAACGTCTTTGGTGCCATGCCGGGCGAGGCCGCCCAGGACGCCGAGGGCCTTGCCACTATGCGAAACATCGGCAAAAACATGGCATGGCTCCTGCGTTGCATCGAGGCAGGACAGGCCGCCGGCATCGAAGCCCCCGAGGCCGATCGCGAGCGCACCAACTTCATTCGTTAGAACGGCGGAAAATGAATATCAAGATTTTTGGCACCAAGAAGTCCTTCGATACCAAGAAGGCCCAGCGCTATTTTAAGGAGCGCCGCATCAAGGTGCAGTTTATCGACCTTAAGGAAAAGGAGATGAGCAAAGGCGAGCTCACGAGCGTGATGCAGGCGGTCGGCGGCATCGACAAGCTGCTCAACCCCAAGGCCAAGGACGAGGAGACGCTCGCGCTCATCCAGCACCTCACCCCTAGCCAGCGCTTCGACAAGTTGCTCGAGAACCAGCAGGTTCTAGCCGAGCCCATCGTGCGCAACGGCAAAAAGGCCACCGTCGGTTATTGCCCCGATGTATGGGGAGCCTGGGAGTAGCCTGTGTTATTTGTCGGCGCGTGGGTATAAGAGCAGGCGTTTGGCATAAGATTCAACTGTAAGCCATGTCTAACAAAGGAGGGCACATGCCCAACAAACCCGTGAAGATCATCATGCTTACCGGATACCTCGGCGCCGGCAAGACCACACTGCTCAACCACATCCTCGCTAACGACGGCGGCATCCGCGCCGCCGTGATCGTCAACGATATCGGCGAGATCAACGTCGACGCCAGCCTCATCGCCGACGGCGGCCTTTCCGAGACCGACGACCTCATCCCGCTCACCAACGGCTGCATCTGCTGCACGCTTTCGGACGACCTTGCCAACCAGCTGCAGGGCATCGCCGATTCGGGCAAGTTCGACTACATCATCATCGAGGCCTCGGGTATCTGCGAGCCTATCCCCATCGCCTACACCATCTCGAGCTTCTGCGACGAGGCCAAGGTGGGCGGCCAGCCCAAGCTTGCACTCGACAACATCGTGGCTGTGGTCGATTGCGCCCGCATGTACGACGAGTTCAACGGCGGCCGCGACCTGTTGGCCGAGGATATCGACGAGGACGACATCGAGAGCCTGCTCATCCAGCAGATCGAGTTTTGCTCCACGCTGATCCTCAACAAGACCGATACCGTCACGCCTGAGCAGATCGCCGAGCTCAAGGCCATCGTGCGCAGCTTGCAGAAGGACGCCGTGATCGTCGAGGCCCAAAACGGCGAGGTCCCCATGGAGGAACTGCTCGATACCGACCGCTTCGACTTTATGCGCGCCTACAACTCCGCCGCCTGGATCGAGGCCATGGAGCATCCCGAGGAGCACGACGACCCCGAGGTGCTCGAGTACGACATCGAGACCTTTGTGTACTCGCGCCGCAAGCCGTTTGACCTGCAGAAGTTCACCAATTTTGTTGAGCAGGAGTGGCCCGACGAGGTCATCCGCGTCAAGGGTCCGCTGTGGCAGACCGGCGGTCCGGACATGTGCTACATGTTTGAGCAGGCCGGCCACCAGATGCGCCTGATGGAGAACGGCCTGTTTGTCGATTCGGCGCCCGAGGGCGAGAAGCAGAAGATCATCGACGAGAACCCCGAGATCATGCAAATTTGGGACGACGAGACGGGCGACCGCATGACGAGCCTGTGCATCATCGGCCGTCACATGGACAAGGATGCGCTCATCGCCTCCCTCGATGCCTGCCTGACCGACTGGCACCGCGCCTAGGTTTATCCAAGCGGGCATTTTTCCGCCTATGTAACCGCCAAACCACCACGAAGGTGCTCTTCGTGGTGGTTTTTCGTTCTGAGCCAAGGAGATTCATGTTCAACATCGTGCTGTATGCGCCCGAGATTCCGGCCAATACGGGCAATATCGGCCGCACCTGCGTGGTCACCGGCGCACGCCTGCATCTGGTGGAGCCGCTGGGGTTTTCGCTCGACGACAAGACAGTGCGTCGCGCCGGCCTGGGCTACTGGCAAAACTTGGACGTGACGACCTATGCCGGCTGGGAGGATTTCCTTGCGCGCAACGACCTCTCCCCCGCCGATGGTCGCCTGCATCTGCTGACCAAAAAGGCACGCCGCACCTATGCGCAGAGCACCTACCGCGATGGCGACTATTTGGTCTTTGGCAGCGAGAGCTCGGGCATTCCCGAGCCACTGCTCGCCGCGGCGCCCGCGCGCTGCGAGCGCATCCCGATGCTGCGCGATTGCGACTCGCTCGATAACGCCGAGGCTTGGGAAGCTCACGAGGAATCGCTGGGGCATACCGAGGACGGCCACGAGGCCATCCTTCAACAAGACATCTGCGGCAACTTCGTCAACCCGGACGACTACCGCATCAGCGCACTCAACCTCTCCAACAGCGCCGCCATCGTCCTCTACGAAGCCCTGCGCCAAACAGGCTTTCCGGG
>CALBBA010000192.1 GCA_937926755.1 uncultured Collinsella sp. | reverse complement strand
TATAGAGGAGCTTTCGGACTTCACAAGTATCCAACAGGGGCTTCCTGTTCTTTTCAAAGAAAGGAACATAGATATATCTAAAGAATTGGAGGATGCTGCACGTGTGCACGGGGATAAGTTGCGTAAAAGCAGTTAGGGCTAAAGAGAGCGACTGCAAAGAGGTTTTGTCTTTTGTTTATAGAGCCAATGAAAGCATGGATCAATATGTCGTGCTTGACCCATTCTCAACTATACAAAATGGAAAGATGAGAGGACGTCTAATTAGGCAGACTCTATTTGATGGGCGTTATCAGGTTTGCCTGATCAGGGCTGATTCCATCGAACCTTGCGGAATGCTGATTACGGCTAAGGGCGCTGCACTAAGAGGCAGGTCTAGCAGTTTGGTTTTATTTATATTGGAAAGGGGGATTCAAATTGCGGAGTTGCGCTGGGAAGGTTCGGAAACGCCATGTCGAGTAGCCGCTATCACTAAGGATGGCTGCGAATCTGGGCTCGAGCAGTTTGGGTTTAAATGGTCGGTGGCGGTAGAACTTGCGAACGGAAGCATGAATTACTATTTCCTAGAGGTAGGGTAAGGAAATATGAAGAAAAGAGAGATGCTGGGTGCTGTTCCGAGAATGCGGTATGCCGTACGCGTAAGGCACACTCAGACCGGTAGCGTTTTGACCGCGAACAGCTACTATATTCGTCTCAATGAAGATGCGCTCGCTATCGTTAATTTGATAGATGGAGGGCGGCGCATTGAAGATATCGCTAACGAAATTTGCGCCAATAAGAAGTTGTCCGGCAGCGATAGGTCAATCGTTGCCGATAAAGTTCTAAATACAATTTTGAAAATATGGAAAACAGGCTTATTTCTCGAGGGCGATTTAGACGATCTTGCACCTAGATTTCTGTATCAGCGTAACAATATCATGTATATTCCCTACTACGCGAAAGCCGCTTCACTGAGATGTTCGTATCTGTCTCCGATTGTTGATGGGTCTATAGTTCAAACGGTCAATGACATCTCGGATAACTTCGGCTCATCATCAGTCGTATTGGAGCTTCAGGACAACCAGCAAGAGTGTATGACGCAAATTGCTTTTGTAAGAACGATTGTTGAAGATGCCTACTTCCTATATTCAATATTTGGCGTAATTCCAAGCTTGCAGCAATGGCAGGGAATTCGTGACTACATGTCGGTCTTTGAGCTTGTTTTTAAGAGCGAAATGACTCAAGAGGATTTGAAAAGTGATGGAATGCGAGATCTGAATTACCTGATCTATTCGGTGAGCGAAACAGATCGGTGCCTTTTGCCGCCCACTCTCTTGAAGGGAGTGATACCTAATGAGTTAATGGAAGGTGATATGGAGATTAGAGAATTGCAGATTGATCTGTAGTTTTGGAGACTATTGCCAAGTTAGAAAGAAGGTAAAAAATGGATTTTGATCCGCGGGTTGGTCCAGTTAACTTAAATGGTGGCAGTCAAGATCCGGAGCCAGCGGTGGGAGTTGCTATATTCCCGGCTGCGGTTTGGGCAGTTGCAGTTTATGACATCGTAGTTGGTGTTAACTACGGCGCAGTCGTTAATGCTGCTGCAGCGGCTATGGTTTATACGAAGGCGGTTGCTATCGAGTAATTCACACTTGGTTTGATTCGATTGTGAATGCGCAACTAGGACGGAAAGCAAAGGAAGTTCTATGGAAACAGGGGATGCTGTCTGCTTGATGACTTCGATTGCCCTGATTATCCTTTCAATCCAATACAGGAGAGGAAGATGGCTCTGCTCAATTGCTGGATATGATGTCACAAAAAGGGAGAGCGGGATTGATATACGCCCTTACGCAAAGTTGATTTCTTCTGTGACGTTATGGATGGGGCTGCTGTTTTTTTTGTTGGCGGTAGAGGGCTGGGTACGCGATTGGAATACCAGTGTTTTTGAAGTTTTGGTTCTACTTCTGTTCAGCTTGGCTTCTTTGTCGTTCGTGCGGCTAGTTAGGTTTGTGTTTATGAGACGATAGCCAGCGGAAGCGGGATGGACGACAAAATGGACCAATACAGTCAATTGTCAAAAGAATTTGATAGGGTTGGCTTAACAGATTTACTCGAGGGCATATCCATGGCGGGGGATAGGTTTTATGTTGTTGAGAACTTATTTGCATCGGGTAAAGTAAACCAAGAATATCGAGGACTAGTGAGGCTTCTGTATCTTGGAGAGTCTGTGGCGCAAGCTGAAATGAAGCCATTTATTGAGCTGATTAAACTATTAGTGGACGCTGGCATCGTTGTTTTAGAGGACGGGATTGTCCACTCAACGGGTCTGGTTTTAAATCGATATAGAGGTGTCTGGATTGTCGCGGATGCTCCACGGCCAAACCCTAAAAGATATTTCGGCCCAGATTCATTAGGACTTGCCAGGCGGCTGTCTCCTCAGCTCGGGAAGAAGGGGCTTGATTTGTGTGCGGGCTCTGGGATTCAGTCGCTGATCATGGCAGCGGGTGGCATGACGGTTACATCGGTGGAGATAAACGCCGAAACTTGTGCAACTAACATGCTTAATTCCAAGTTGAATGGGCTGGACGGTGCGATAAAAACGGTTCAAGGGAATTTGTACGAGAAGCTCGAACCTGATGGGAAATACGACTATATTGTCGCAAATCCTCCGCTGGTTCCCATTCCTAATGGACTTGAATATCCTTTTGTCGGAGATGGGGGATTTGATGGATGCCGAGTTAGCAACGAGATTATCGAAAAGCTCCCAGATTATTTAAGCGATGATGGTACCGCGTTGATGGTGGGAATGATGGCTTGTGCTGATAAGGACAGCCTGGATGCAGTCTCAATAGTGCAAGACATAATGAGCAGCGAGTTGTCGGGAACGATGTCTTTGCTGGGATATGACGAGGTCTATCCATGCTCTTCGTTTGTTGAGGGTGTTGCATGGAGTGCGTATTTGGCTAATCCAACAAGGTGGACATCAGTAGATGAGGCAATTGATGATGTTTACGAACTCTATCGAAATGACCACACTGCAGGCGTTTATTACTATGTGTTACGGCTGCGAAAGGACAGTTCTTTGGATAGAGGGTTGAATATAATTGACAACTCAAATAAAAGGCCCTGTTCAGAGGCGTGGTTGATATAATGACGCATTTCAAATGGCGGAGAGAAGAGTGCGCGTTGTTCTTGCATGTGGTCAAAACAACGATGTCATGCCACGGTGCAAAGATGCTGATGGTCATGGTTCTGGTGAGCTATGCTCTGACATCGCTGTCACCGTATTTGAACGGACAGTTTGTTGATATGCTCGTTTACGGTCAGGACATGCATTCGATTTATATTTTAGCCTTTGCTATAGCATTATTGGGGATTATTTCGGCGGTCTTCTCTTACTTTGCAAAGATGCTCCAGACGTCAGTCCTGAACCTCTCGTATTTCAGTTTTTTAAAAGAAATCGTGTCAGACTTTCAACATTTGCCACTAACGGACATAGAGTCGACTTCCCCGTTGTACTCTGCTCAGAAAATAAACTCGGACACCTCTTCAATAACATCGTTTGTTGTCATAAACATGATCCCATTGTTCATGAATGCGATTACAATGATTGCGGTTTTTTTGCTAATCGCTTCTCTCGATTTATCGATATGCACCGTCGGCATAACGCTTCTTGGGGCGTATTGCATTATGGTGCTTATGCTTCAACCCTCACTGCTTGTCGCTTCATTTCAAAAGAAAGAGGAAGATGGGTTCCTGTTCAGCTCCATAGCATCACGTATCGCACGGACGTTCGAGATTAAGCTGCTAGCCGGTTATGACAGCAGCTTCGAACATGTAGAAAAACAGTTTGATGTTGCGTACTATCCTTCAGTTCTTGCACTCGCGAAAGTACAAAGTATAGTAAGTTCTAGCGATCGTATGGCGGCGGCAGGATTTCAAGCTGTTTTGTTGCTGGTTTCGGGAGCAAGAATAGCCACAGGAGCTATGACAATTGGGGAATTTACCATGATAAATTCTTATTATTCCCTATTGATGAGCTGTGGCAAATACTATATCGGCGTCTTTCAGTCTTTGCAGGAAACGAGGGCATCAATAGCTAGGCTGAATGAAATAAAGGCGCGAAAACGGGATTACCGAAATTGCCTTGCGGTTAATAATGTGGGCCGCATACAGGTCCTAGATTTAGACTTCAGTTTAATTCGCGACGAAGAGCTGGTTGATATAACTTGCGGGGTGAATCTTCAATTTGACGTGGGCAGAACGTATGTAATTACAGGCCCTAATGGTGTTGGAAAAAGCACACTATTAAAGCTGCTCCTGGGTTTTTACGAGCACGCAAATGACAATATCGAGTACGATTGCACAAAGTTGACCGCTATCAATCTTGACCGAGTTCGGTCGGAGTGTTTCTCTGCCATGCAGCAAACGGCTTTCGTCCCCGGTGACACAGTTGAAGACTATTTGCATGAATACGGCATCAGCTATGAGTTAATGGCGTCGTTTCTTAAGGAATGCGGTTTCGAACCAATTGATAAAATAAGATGGGAAAAATGTTCTAATCTATCTGGAGGAGAGCTGCAAAGGTTGCGCTTGGCTATGGCGTTATGCCGAAAAGCGGATTTTGTAATTCTCGATGAGCCGACCAATGATCTTGACGGATCGGCATGTGGCTGCCTGATAGAGTACATTAAACAAAATAAGCGAGGTCAGGCCTTTTTGATCGTTTCGCATGATTCTAGATTGCTCGATGTCGC